>JBBSSF010000159.1:0-7482 GCA_038242345.1 Hyphomicrobiales bacterium | reverse complement strand
CACAAGGACATGAGAAATCTGCATCGGAATACCAAAGAGTCCTCTTCGAGGATCTTTGGTATCAGAGCAGGCCGAGACCGTCGGCCACCAGCTTCAGCGACACCAGGAACAGGGTCAGCCGCACGAGCCGGTAGAACAGGTCCTGCGGAATATAGCGCAGCAGCCGCGCACTGAGCAGGGTGGCTGCCACCGCCAGCGGGATCAGCCAGACGATTTCCTCGAAGCTCTCCAGCGTCATCTGGCCCATGAGATAATAGGGGCCGAGCTTCACGAAGTTGATGATGGCAAAGAGGATCGTGGTCGTGCCGGCAAAGCTCAGCTTGTCGAGCTGCTGGGGCAGCACATACATCTGGTAGGGCGGCGCGCCGGAGTGGGAGACGAAGCTGGTGAAGCCCGTCAGCGTGCCCCAGAACAGGCCGCGCGGAATGTCGGCCTCCCGCGGCTCCAGCACCCGGTGACGCTTCAGCCACGCATCGACGCAGAAGGCCAGCCCGATCACGCCGATGAGCAGCGTCACCCAGCGCTCGGCGATGATGCTCGCCGTCGCCCAGCCGAGGCCGACGCCGATGAGCGAGGCCGGCACCAGGATGGCGAGGTTGCGCCGGTCGAACACCTTGCGCCAGGTCCAGACCCCGAACCAGTCCGAGATCACGTAGATCGGCAGCAGGATCGCCGCGGCCCGCACCGGCGAGATCGCCAGCGACAGGATCGGCACGCCGAGCATGCCGACCGTCGGCAGGCCGCCCTTGGAGGCGCCCACGGCGATCACGGCGGGAATCGCGGCAAGATAGAAGAGAAGCTCCGGCGAGAGCGTCATCGGCGGCTGTCCGTGGAGGCGGGGGAAAGGTGCCGGGCGGAGGGCCGGCGCCGGCCGGGAGGGGCATCTCGCTCCTGTGTAGGGCAGGCGGGTCATCCCCGTCCAGAGCCGCGGCCGGGCAAGCCCCGTCCGCCGGCCGGTGCCTGCGCATCAGCGAGCGGGTTGCGCTATTCCCCCTTTGTGAGGTTGCGACTGGACAGCCGGGTCGGGTTGCGACATCTTCGGAAGCGGCGCGGAGCCCGGATTTTGGCCGGGCGCGGCCGCCACCTCCGGAGCGGACAGCGGGATCGACGGCCATGGCAAGCACCACCATCGGGGTGAAGGTTGGCGAGGACATTCGCGAGCGGTTGCGCGTGGCCGCCGACAAGGTGGGCCGCTCGCCGCACTGGCTCATCAAGCAGGCCCTCGTCACCACTCTCGAACAGATCGAGCGCGGCGCGGCGCCCTCCTGGGTCACCGGCGAGGCCGAGGCGCCGGAGCTGCCCGAGGCGGGCGGCGAGGCCGAGGCAGCCCCGCGGCCCTTCCTGGAATTTGCCCAGTCGGTGCGGCCGCAGAGCGTGCTCCGGGCCCGGATCAACGCGGCCTATCGCCGGCCGGAGCCGGAATGTCTGCCCTTCCTCATCTCCGAGGCGACGCTGCTGCCGGCAGAGGCCGGTCGGGCGGAGGAGATCGCCCGTGGTCTGGCCACGACCCTGCGCGCCAGGGCCGGCGGCAACGGGGTGGAGGCGCTCATTCAGGAATTCTCGCTCTCCAGCCAGGAGGGCGTGGCGCTGATGTGTCTGGCGGAGGCGCTGCTGCGCATTCCCGACCGGCCGACCCGGGATGCCCTGATCCGCGACAAGATCGCCTTCGGCGACTGGCGCGCCCATCTCGGCCGTGACAAGTCACTGTTCGTGAATGCCGCCACCTGGGGGCTGGTGGTCACCGGCAAGCTCACCGGCACCTCGTCCGAGGGCGGGCTGTCGGCCGCGCTCACGCGGCTGATCGGCCGCGGCGGCGAGCCCGTCATCCGCAAGGGCGTCGACTTCGCCATGCGCATGATGGGCGAGCAGTTCGTGGCCGGGCGCACCATCTCCGAGGCGCTGGCCAACGGGCGCCGGCCCGAGGCGCGCGGTTTCCGCCATTCCTTCGACATGCTGGGCGAGGCGGCCACCACCGAGGCCGATGCCCGGCGCTATCTGCATGATTATGAGACCGCCATCCACGCCATCGGCAAGGCGGCGGGCAGGCGCGGCATCTATGAGGGGCCGGGCATTTCCATCAAGCTCTCGGCGCTGCATCCGCGCTATTCCCGCGGCCAGCTCGACCGGGTGAGCGGCGAGCTGCTGCCGCGTCTGAAGGCGCTGGCGGTGCTGGCCCGCTCCTATGACATCGGCCTCAACATCGATGCCGAGGAGGCCGAGCGGCTGGACATCTCGCTGGATCTTCTGGAGGCGCTGGCCTTCGATCCGGATCTGGCCGGCTGGAACGGCATCGGCTTCGTGGTGCAGGCCTATCAGAAGCGCTGCCCGTTCGTGATCGACTATCTGATCGATCTCGCCCGGCGCAGCCGCCACCGGCTGATGGTGCGTCTCGTCAAGGGCGCCTACTGGGACAGCGAGATCAAGCGCGCCCAGGTGGATGGTCTCGACGGTTTCCCGGTGTTCACCCGCAAGGTGCACACCGATGTGTCCTATCTCGCCTGTGCCCGCAAGATGCTGGCAGCCCCAGATGCGCTGTTCCCGCAATTTGCCACCCACAATGCCCGGACCCTGGCCTCCATCATGGTGATGGCCGGATCGAACTACTATTCCGGCCAATATGAATTCCAGTGCCTGCACGGCATGGGCGAGCCGCTTTACGATCAGGTGGTGGGTCCGGAAAATTTCAACCGGCCGTGCCGGATCTATGCCCCGGTCGGCACCCACGAGACCCTGCTCGCCTATCTCGTCCGCCGGCTGCTGGAGAATGGCGCCAACACCTCCTTCGTCAACCGCATCACCGATCCCGCCGTCTCCATCGACGCGCTGATTGCCGATCCGGCCATGGAGGCCCGCGGGATCATTCCGCCCGGCAATCCGCATCCGTCGATCCGGCTGCCGCGGGAGCTCTACCAGCCGGCGCGGCTGAACTCCGCCGGCTTCGATCTCAGCGACGAGCAGCGGCTCGCCTCCCTGTCCGCGGGGCTGCTGGCGGGGGTCGAGCAGGCCCGGCGGGCCGCCCCCATGGTCGGCTCCGACGAGCGGAGCGGACTGGAGCGCCCGGTTCTCAATCCGGCCGATCGGCGCGACGGGGTGGGCGTGGTGGCCGAGACCGAGCCGGCGACCCTGGATGCCGCCCTTGCGGCGGCGACCGCGGTGGCGCCGATCTGGGCCGCGACCCCGCCGTCCGAGCGGGCGGCGATCCTGGAACGGGCGGCCGACCGGCTGGAAGCGGCCCTGCCGGCCCTTCTCGGCCTCATCGTGCGCGAGGCCGGCAAGACCTTCGCCAATGCCGTCGGCGAGGTGCGGGAAGCAGTTGATTTCCTGCGCTATTATGCCCTGCGTGCCCGTGACGGGCTGCGCCCCGAGAGCCACCGGCCGCTGGGTGTGGTCGCGGCCATCAGCCCGTGGAACTTCCCGCTGGCGATCTTCACCGGTCAGGTGGCGGCGGCTCTTGCCGCCGGCAATGCCGTGCTGGCCAAGCCCGCCGAAGAAACCCCGCTGATCGCGGCCGAGGCCGTGCGCATCCTGACGGCGGCGGGGCTGCCGGCGGGCGTGCTCCAGCTCGTGCCCGGCGCCGGCGATGTCGGTGCCGCGCTGGTGGCCGACCCGCGGGTGGCGGGCGTGCTCTTCACCGGCTCCACGGCGGTTGCCCGCTCGATCCGCATGACGCTTGCCGGGCGGCTCTCCGCCGATGGCCGGCCGATCCCGCTGATTGCCGAGACCGGCGGCCTCAACGCCATGATCGTCGATTCCTCGGCGCTGGCCGAACAGGTGGTGACCGATGTCATCGCCTCGGCCTTCGACAGCGCCGGCCAGCGCTGTTCGGCCCTCCGCCTCCTCTGCCTTCAGGAGGATGTGGCCGAACGGATGCTGGAGATGCTGCGCGGCGCCATGGCGGAACTCTCCGTCGGCAATCCCGACCGGCTCTCCACCGATGTCGGCCCGGTCATCACGGCCGAGGCGCGCGACCGCATCGAGGCCCATGTGGCCACCCATGTGGCCGCCGGCCGGCCGGTGTTCCGGGTGGAGACCGCCGAGGACACCCGGCACGGCACCTTCGTGGCGCCGACCCTGATCGAGCTGGCCGATGCGGCGGACCTGAAGGAGGAGGTGTTCGGCCCGGTGCTGCATGTGGTGCGCTACCGGCGCGAGGATCTCGATCGGCTGATCGACACCATCAACGCCTCGGGCTATGGCCTGACCTTCGGCCTGCACACCCGTCTGGACGAGACCATCGCCACGGTCACCGGCCGCATCTCGGCGGGCAATCTCTATATCAACCGCAACATCATCGGCGCCGTGGTGGGCGTCCAGCCCTTTGGCGGCCACGGGCTTTCGGGCACCGGGCCGAAGGCGGGCGGGCCTCTGGCGCTGGCCCGGCTGGTGGTGACGGCTCCCGACGCGCCGGTGGCGACCCTGCCGGCGGGCGCGGTGCCGGAGGTGGCGCGTCTCTTCCGCGATCATCTGGTGGCGCGGCAGTCGCCGGCCGGCGCGGCGGTGACGGCGCTGCTGGCGCATCCGCTCCCCGGTGGCGCGACCGACTTCTCCGGCCCGGTCGGCGAGCGTAACCGCTATCTGCTGCGCGGCCGGGGCATGGTGCTGGTGCTGGCCGCCACCGAGACCGGCGCCGCAACCGCCATCGGCGCGGCGCTGGCCACGGGCAACCGGGTGCTGCTGCCGGTGGATGCGCCGGTCGGGTCGCTGCTGGAGGAACTGCCGCCGGCCGTGGCCGCGATGATCGGCCGCTCGCCGGACTGGAGCGGCGAGATGGACATTGCCGCCATCCTGTTCGAGGGCGAATCCGACACCCTGGCTGCGGTGGAACGCGCCGCCGCCCTGCTGCCGGGCGCTCTCGTGCAGATCGATGCGGTCTCGCCCGCCGGCCTCGCCGATGGACGGGAGGCCTTCCGGCCGGAGCTGCTCGTCGAGGAATTGGCGATCTCCACCAACACCACGGCTGCCGGCGGCAATGCCAGCCTGATGACCATCGGGTGATGCCAGATCCGTTTGGCAGTTCGCATCTGGCGTTCCCGGAGCGTGATCCGGGGGCGTCTGCCCCCGGTCCCCCGACCGGGAGGCTGGCCGCCTCCCGGACTCGCCAGCTTTTTCATCCGTTTTTTGGGAAACTCGACTGGCGCGATCAGGCCCAGCGGGCGGTCGCGTCGTCGTCGGCAGCCTTCGCCGCCACCCAGCCGCCAAGGCTGCCATCGGCCCGGTGCTCGCGCTTCCAGAAGGGCGCGCGGGTCTTCAGGAAATCCAGGAGGCATTCGGCCGCCGCGAAGGCATCGCCGCGATGGGCGGCGACCGTCAGCACCAGCACGATGGGGTCGCCCGGCCGGATCAGGCCGAAGCGGTGGATCGCGGTGATGCCGAGGAGCGGCCAGCGCTCCCGGGCGGTCTCGACCACCCGCAGGATCTCCGCTTCCGCCATCCCGGGATAATGTTCGAGTTCGAGGGCGGAGAGGACCCCGCCCTCGTCGCGGCACAGCCCGGTGAAGCTCACCAGGGCGCCGATGCCGGGCCGCCCGGCGGACATCCGCGCGCTTTCGGCAGCGACGTCAAAGGGATCCGCCTGCACGGCCACACGGACCGGGCAGGCGGCAGACACCGAAGCCGAAAGGGCGGACGGATCCGTCATCTTGAGGGGCCGATCAGTCGAGATGGGCGTCCAGCATCCACAGCGACTTGTCGACCGCCTTGGAGATGCCGGTGAAGAGGTCGGCCGTCACCTTGTCGCCCGCGTCGTCGGCGCTGTCGATGGCAGCGCGGGAGTTCTTGCCGAACTCGGCCAGGCTCTTGGAGAGCGCCACGACATGATCCTTGCCCGAGGTGATGTCGAGCGGATAGGCCGGCAGGCGGCTGGTCTTGGCGACCACGTCCACCGTGCCCTCGGCGATGCCGCCCAGCGCGGTGATGCGCTCGGCGATGTCATCGACATAGCCGCGGGCTTCATTGTGGAAGGTGTCGAACAGTTCGTGAAGGCCGATGAAGCTCTTGCCCTTCACGTTCCAGTGGGCCTGCTTCGTCTGGGCCGACAGGTCCAGGGCATCCACCAGATTGGCCTGCAGAAGACCAATCATCGCCTGGCGGGTCTGCTCGGGAATGTCGATCTGGGTCTTGGGCATTGCAGTGTTCCTGCGCTGGTGACATCGGGGGGCGATTGCCCCCGACGGGACGGATGGAAAGGGGAGATGCCCGGTCGGACACCTCCGGAAGGCACCGGACTATCGGGGAAGGAGGGGGACGCCTCCTCGCCGGATAAGCCGGCCGGCCCGGGTGAGCGGATCCTGCTTCGGACTGCTTCCGAATACAATGCGCAGGACCCCGGACCCGTTCCCTCTGGCGTGGCCCGCCTGATATGGGGGCTGCCGGAGCCCACCGCCAGCCTCGGCGTGCTCCGGCGGTGTCTCACCGCTCCAGCCGGCGGCCGAGATCGGCGCTGGCCGCGGCAATTGCGGCAAAGGGGCCGCCGGTCTCGTCGATGAGCCGGGCCGGGTCGATGCGGGCAAGACCGGCCGATCCGAACCGGGTGCGGATGGCGTCGGCCACCCAGTGGATCATCTGCAGCCGGTGACGGGCCGCCCGGGTGGCGGGAATCGCGATGGTCTGCTCATGATTGGTGACGGCGGCGCCGAGATCATCGAGGCCGGTGCCGTGGAGCGCCGAGACCATGACCACCGGCGGCGTCCAGGCCGGATCATCGCGTACGCCGAGGGTGAGGGCGCCTTCCACATCGGCCCGGGCGCGCCGGGCGGCCGCGCCCATGTCGGCCTTGGTCACGCACACCACATCGGGGATTTCCATCACCCCGGCCTTCATGAACTGGAGCGAGTCGCCCGATCCCGGCTGGATGCACAGGATCACCGTGTCGGCGACGAAGGCGACATCGGCCTCCGACTGGCCGATGCCGACGGATTCGACGATGGTCACGTCCATCACCGCCCGCATCAGGGCGATGGCGGCGATCGCGTGGTCCGAGAGGCCGCCCAGCCGGTCCCGCGCCGCCATGGAGCGCACGAAGATGCCCTGATCCTCCGGATCGGTCCGGAGCCGGGTGCGGTCGCCCAGCAGCGCCCCGCCGGTGACCCGGGAGGACGGATCCACCGCAATGACGCCGACGCTGCGTCCGGCCTCCCGCGCCCGCCCGATGAGGGCGTTGGTGAGGGTGGACTTGCCGACCCCCGGCGGGCCCGTGAGCCCGAGCACCGGACCACCGGGCGCATTCGCCGCCGCATCGAGCAGGCGGACGACCTCCGGCCGGCTCGCCTCGGCCTCGGCCCGGGTGAGCGCCCGGGCAAGGGCCGGCTTGCCGCCGGCCCGGATGGCGGCCAGCGCCGCGCTGGCCGATGTCGGGGAAGGGGACGGGGAAAGGGTCATCGGTCGGTCCGGCCTGGAGCATCTGGCCTTGCGCGGCGGATCCCGGTCCGCCGGCAGGAATGCACAATACCAGGCGCACGAAGTGCTGACCGCACCTTAGCGCCT
>JBBSSF010000158.1:0-7503 GCA_038242345.1 Hyphomicrobiales bacterium | reverse complement strand
TGATCGCGCCGATCCTGCCGGCGATGATCGTGATCGGCTGGCAGAATGTCGCCCTGCGCATGGCCAACATCGCCCTTCTGGCCACTGCCTGCGTGTCGGTCGCCATCAGCCTGCGGGTGTTTCCGCGCATGGAGCCGATCGGCGCCCTCGGCCCGGTGCTGGGCTTTGCCGGAGCGGCGCTCAGCTGGATTCCGCGCTGGCGGCGCCGGCATGCGATTGCCCTCGTCTTCGCCCTCCTGACCCTGGTCGGATCCGGCATCAGCCTGGAGCTTCTGGGCCGCGGCGAAACCGAGCGCTGGACCCGGGCCGCCCTCGGCGAGCCGGCGGGCCCCAGCGAGATCGACCCGCTCATCGATCTCGGCGCCCGCATCGCCGGACATGACGGCATCATGCTCGATCCGACCGCCATCCCCGAGGCGATCGCGGCGCGACGGTCCAGCGCCGGGCTGATCCTGCCCTCCGACGGCGAATTCCGGCGCACCTTCATGACCCGGACAATCACGGCGCCTGCCCTCGTCGTCATGCACCCGGACCGCTGGGCCCGGCCGGACAGGATCGGGCGGAACTTCCCCGAACTCTACAGCCGCGGCATCGACGGCTATCAGCTCGTCCACGACGGCGCCTACTATCGCATCTACCGTCGCACGGGCAGCATCGACACCGCCCTGCAGTGATCCCGCCGGCGCCTGCTCTTTCCCGGTGCGGCAAAGCATCCGGGAAAGGGCATTTCGGCTCATCGGGTTGTCCACAGTCCTATCGGATCCGTTAACCTTCCAGTTACCATTCCCGACGAAACTCGGTCCTGTCCGGATGTGGTTCGAGTCTCCCCGTGACGGGAGACGGGCCGGCTCCGGGAGACCCAACGTCGAAGGATCCGCGCGACATGACCTGCGGTACAGACACGCCCCTGCGCCGTCGGGATCGCCTCGCCGGCATCCTGCTCGCGGGGGTCGTTCTGCTGGCACCGGCAGCCGCCAACGCCGCCGCCTGGACCCTCGACAAGGGCAAGGGCCTCGTCATCCTGAAGAGCACCTTCGATGCCGCCAATCAGGAATTCGATGGCGGCGGCAGTCTCCAGTCGACAGCGCGCTATCGCAAGTTCGAGCTTGAGGCGCTGATCGAATATGGCATCACCGACTGGCTGACCGGCTTCGTGAAGCCGACCTTCGAAACGGTGAGTGTCGGCGAACCGACGCCCGGCAACCACACCGGCCTCGGCTATTCTTCCGCCGGCATCCGCACCCGGCTCTACAACAGCGAGGACCGGGTTCTCTCGATTCAGGCCGAGCTCCTCGGCCCCGGCGCCTTCGACCAGAACAACCCGGCCGAAGTCGGCAATACCGGCATGAATTTCGACCTGCGCGTGCTCGGCGTGCAGGAATTCATGCTCTGGAACAAGCCCGCCTATGTCAATCTCGAAGCCGGCTATCGCTGGCGCGCCGATGGTCCGCCGAACGAATTCCGCTTCGACACCGCCTTCGGCCTGCGCCCGACCGAGCGTCTGCTGCTGCTGGCCCAGACCTTCACGGTCATCGGCGACGGCACGGCCTCCAACGGCTTTTCCTGGCTCACCTACACGAAGCTCCAGCCGAGCATCGTCTATGACCTGAACGACGCCTGGTCGCTCCAGTTCGGCGGCTACAGCACCGTGACCGGTCGCAACGCGCTGCAGGAAAATGCCCTCTTCGCCGCGGTCTGGCGCCGGTTCTGACCGGCGCTGCCTGACCGCCCCGCGATCTGTCTCCTACCCGCCTCGCAGGATGACGCAGCGTGCCTCGCGGCCGGCTGCGGCGCACGGAGCCGTGCGGATCCGCCGGAACACCTCCCTGCCCGCTGAGGTTCACCCCCGGCCGAGCCGGTGGACATGGTGCTGCCAGAAGGCTTCCGCCCGGCCGATCAGCCGGCGCAGGCGCTGGATGGGGCCCGGGTCCGGCCAGGCGGCGGCCGAGGAGCGGGTGCCTGCAATGCGGGCAACGATGTCCTCCGCCTCGCAGCGTTTCCCCGTCGCCGGATCCACATAGCGCGGATAGAGGATGAGGGTGGCCGCCACCAGCATGTCGAGGGTGATCTCGCGATGGCGCCGGGGCACCGGCAGCCGGTCCTCGGTCAGCCCCCAGCCGGCATAGAAGGGCAGCCCCCAGCTCATCACCGGCTTGCCGCGCAGCAGCGCCTCGAAGCCGGTCAGCGAGGACAGGGTGTGGATCTCGTCGGCGATCCCGATCAGCCCGTTCATGTCGCCGACGCGCACCACATGGTCGGCAAGCCCGCGCAGATCCCGGTCGGCGATCCAGCCCGGCCGGTTGCGGGCGGCGACATCCGGATGCTCCTTGAACACCAGGAAGGCATCCGGCCGCAGGCTGCGCACCGAGCGCAGCAAGGCGAGATTGGTGGAGAGAACCGGCGCCGCCAGCTTGATCGAGGCGTCGTTGGCCACCTGCCCCACCGCCACGACGATGGGCCGGCCGGCGGCGCGCGCGATCAACGGGGCATAGTCGGTGCCGCCGAGATTATATTTGGTGAGACCGGCCGCAACCACCGCCTCCCGCAGCCGGGCGGCACGCGCCAGCAGCTCCGGCGGGAAGCTGCCATATTGCAGCAGCCACTCCAGCCGGCTCGGCCGGGTGGCATCATAATAGATGCCGACCGGATCGCAGACGAGGGAGGCCGGCAGCATCAGGTCCGAGCCGAGGCCGACCGAGCGCAGGAAGCCGTCCTCCACCCGGGCGAAGGCGACGCCGGCACGGCGGGCCTCCATCTCGAAGGCACGGCTGGCCTTCTGCCCCCAGACGAGCAGGCGGCCGCGATCGCGCCCGGCCGCCGCCAGCGCCGCATCGGCGCCGAGATGGGTGATGCTGGCGCCGTCGTCGCCGAAAAAGGCGGCGACGCTGCCCCGTTTCCAGCCGGTGAAGCCGACGCAATAGATCGGCGCGCCGGCCTCTCCCGGCAGATCGGGCGGAAGGGAGAGCGCCGCATCAGCCGGCATCGCGTCCCCGCGCTCAGGGCTTGTGGTGGGCATGCCAGTGGCGGGCGATGTCGACGCGCTTGGCAATCCAGACCTTTTCCTTGGAGCGGATATACTCGACGAACTTCTGCAGGCCGCGGAACCGGCCCGGACGGCCGGCAAGCCGGCAGTGCAGGCCGACGGACATCATCTTCGGCGCGCCGGCAAGCCCTTCTTCATAAAGGACATCGAAGCTGTCCTTCAGATAGGTGAAGAAGTCCTCGCCATGGGAGAAGCCCTGCGCGTTGATGAAGCGCATGTCGTTGGCGTCGAGGGTATAGGGAATGATGAGATGCGGCCCCTTCGGGGTCGTCACCCAATAGGGCAGATCATCGGCATAAGTGTCGGAGGCATAGAGCAGATTGCCCTCCTCCATGACGAGATCCAGGGTGTTGAGGGACGATCGGCCGGTGTACCAGCCGAGCGGCGGCGCACCGGTCACCTCGGTGTGGAGGCGGATCGCCTCGCGGACCTGGCGCCGCTCCTCCTCCTTCGGCATGTCGCGGTGATCGACCCACTTGTAGCCGTGGCTCGCGATCTCCCAGTCCGCCTCCTTCATCGCGGCGACGATCTGGGGCACGCGCTGGAGCGCGGTCGCCACGCCATAGACCGTGGTCGGGATGTTGTTGGCGACGAAATAGCGCCAGATCCGCCAGAAGCCGGCCCGGGCGCCATATTCGTACATGGACTCGACATTCATGTGCCGCATGCCGGGCCAGGGCTGGGTCCCGAGCACGTCGGACAGGAAGGCCTCGGACGCCGCATCCCCGTGCAGGATGCAGTTCTCGCCGCCTTCCTCGAAATTCACCACGAACTGGACGGCAACGTGCGCGCCGCCCGGCCACGCCGCATCAGGCGGCGTGCGCCCGTAACCGACGAGATCGCGGGGATAAGGAAGGTCAGCCATGGTTCGACTCTCTCGCTACGGGGGACTGAAGCGGTGGGCGACCATGGCCCCCGTTCAGCCGGGACGCAAGGGTTTCGCGTCCCGCCCCCCAGGCTCCGGCCTGATCCGGCCGGCTCCGCCCGGCCGCGCGTCAGCCGCGCGCGGCGCGCCCGGCCCGGGGCCCCGCCGCGACGGGAACCGGGATCCGGGTCGCCACCGGTGCCTTCAGGCGGCCGCCGGGATCGCGGTCACGCCGGCCAAGCTGCATGACGGCGGTGGCCATGGCAACGCTCGTCAGCGTCACCAGGAAACCGAACACCAGAAGCAGCACCGGCGTCACCGGCTCCCGCACGCTGCCGATCAGGGTCCGCATCCCGGCGATGTCGAAGGCGAGGATGCCGCCCACCACGATCGCGCTCGCCACCGCCCCCGCAATCCAGTTGATCGCAAGATAGCGCAGCAGCGGATTGGCCTCCAGGAAGCCGGTGAGCGGGCGCAGGGAGCGGGTGACGGAACGGTGCATGGACGGGCCTCCGGGCCGAAGCGTGTGCACGCCGGACAGCCGGCGCGCAGGTCATGCGCATAATCTAGGCCATTCCGGCGGAAATTGCAGGCGCCGTCTGGTCGCGGGCGCGAATAAAGTCCCGACCGCCCCGGTTTCCGCGGACTGGCTCGAAGATTGCTTCATATTGCTGACCGAATGGTCAGTCCGGGACGGGGCTGCCGTTCGTGATACCGGCGGCGGGGGATCGGGGCCCCCTGCACCGGCGTCCAACCGGCCGGCACGGGCCCGGAACATCCGGTCCCCCGGCTTTCCTGTCTGGCATACGGATGGATGGATCGGCCGATGAACCCGACCGACGACATCGTGGTGACTCCGGGTCAGGGGCCCGGAACTGGCAGGACCGGCGACACGGTCATGACCTGCATGCGCGACCGGCTGCGCGGCGCCCGGCCCGACACGGATGCCGATGCGCTCCAGCTGCTGCGCGCCGAATTCCCCGAGTCCACCCTCAGCGACCGGGTCCGCGCCCTGACCGCCTACCGCAACGGCGGCTGACCGGCAGCGGACGTCCCTCAAACCCCGGGGCATCAGCCACACTTCCCCCTCGCGCCCGCGGGGCGGGCAGGCCGTGACCGCGCGGCCGGGCTGGTGCGCGTGCTGGGCTGTTGCCTCCGCCGGCCCGATCGTCTATCGACGATGGACGATGATCGATCCCCCGTCCCAGTCCCCGCCTTCCGATCTCACCGAGGAGGAGCTTGAGCGGCTGGTGACTGTCTTCAAGGCGCTGGCCCACCCGGCCCGCCTGAAGATTGTGCACGGCCTGGCTGCAAGCAGGAGCTGCACCTGCGGCGATATTGTCCGCGCCCTGCCGCTCGCCCAGTCCACGGTGTCGGAGCATCTGCGCATCCTCAAGTCCGCCGGCCTGGTGCGCGGCGAGATCGAGGGCCCGCGCGCCAATTACTGTCTCGATGCGGACATGATCGCCTGCCTCGGCACGCGGGTCGCCGCCCTGTTCGGCACGCTGTCGACGTGCCCCGTCTCGCCCCGGGAGACCGCGCTGCGCGGACCGGAGCCCAAGGACTTCTGACATGACCTCGTCCCAGACGCCCCGGCCGCGGGTCTCCGCCGACCGGGGGGAAACCTTCACGGCGCTCCGGCTGCTGTGGCCCTACATGTGGCCCGCCGACCGGCCGGACCTGAAGCACCGCGTGGTGATTGCCGTTCTGGCCATGATCGTGGCCAAGATAATCACGGTGCTGGTGCCCTACAGCTACAAATGGGCGACCGACGCCCTGACCAGGCCCGTCACCGATGGCGGCGACGGGCTTTCGGCGGCGATCGTCGTGCCGATCCTGCTGGTGGTCTCCTATGGCGTGGCGCGCATCCTCGCCATGGCGTTCAGCTCCCTGCGCGATGCCCTGTTCGCCCTGGTCGGACAGCATGCAGTGCGGGTGCTGGCCGAACGCACCTTCCTGCACATGCATGCCCTGTCGCTGCGCTTCCATCTGGAGCGGCGCACCGGCGGCCTCTCCCGGGTGATCGAGCGCGGCACCAAGGGCATCGAGACCATCGTCCGCTTCGCCATCCTCAACACCCTGCCGACGGTGCTGGAATTCGCCCTGACGGCAGCCATCGTCGCGTGGGTGTTCGATCTGTGGTCGGTCGCCGTCATCGCGGTGACGGTGGTGCTCTATGTCTGGTTCACGGTGTGGGCCTCCAACCGGCGCATCAAGATCGTGCGCGAGATGAACGAGTCCGATACCGAGGCCAACGCCAAGGCCATCGACTCGCTGCTGAATTTCGAGACGGTCAAATATTTCGGCAACGAGGGGCTGGAGGCGCGCCGCTTCGACAGCTCCATGGCCTCCTACGAGCGTGCTGCCACCCGCACCTGGGTGTCGCTGGCCTGGCTCAACATGGGCCAGACGGTGATCTTCACCGTCGGCATGGTGGCCTGCATGGCGCTGTCGGCCCATGCGGTGATGCACGGCACCCAGACCATCGGCGATTTCGTGATGCTGAACGCGCTGATGATGCAGCTCTCGATCCCGCTGAACTTCATCGGCTTCGTCTATCGCGAGATCAAGCAGGGGCTGGCCTCCATGGAGGCGATGTTCGACCTGCTCGACGTCAAGGCCGAAGTCCGCGATGCCGCCGATGCCCGGCCGCTCGCGATCAGCGGACCGACCGTCAGCTTCGAGGACGTGCGCTTCCATTATGATGCCGACCGGCCGATCCTGAAGGGCGTGTCCTTCACCGTGCCCGCCGGGGCGACGGTGGCCATCGTCGGCCCGTCGGGAGCCGGCAAGTCGACCATCGCGCGCCTGCTGTTCCGCTTCTACGATGTCACCGGCGGCCGGGTGACCATCGACGGACAGGATGTGCGCGCCGTCTCCCAGGCGTCGCTGCGGGCGGCCATCGGCATCGTTCCCCAGGACACGGTGCTGTTCAACGACACCATCGCCTACAACATCCGCTATGGCCGGCCCGATGCCAGCGATGCCGAGGTGCACGAAGCCGCCGGGCTTGCCCAGATCAGCGCGTTCATCGAGCGTCTGCCGAAGGGCTTCGACACGGAGGTGGGCGAGCGCGGACTGAAGCTCTCCGGCGGCGAGAAGCAGCGCGTCGCCATCGCCCGCACCATCCTGAAAGGCCCGCCGATCCTCATCCTCGACGAGGCGACCAGCGCCCTCGACACCCGCACCGAGCAGGAAATCCAGGACGCCCTGGAAACCGTCTCGCGGGACCGCACCACCCTCGTCATTGCCCACCGGCTCTCCACCGTGGTGAACGCCGACGAGATCATCGTGCTGGAGGATGGTCGCATCGCCGAGCGCGGCACCCATTCCGCCCTGGTCGCCGCTGGCGGGCTCTATGCCGCCATGTGGGCGCGCCAGAGCGAGGAGCGGGCCGAAGAGGAGCGCATCGACGAGGCCGGGCGGCCCTCGCCCTCCGGCCCGCCGGCGCCTGAAGGTCCGGCTGCGCTGGCCACCCCCGCCCGCACGCCTGATCTGGAGGACTCCGTGGACGCCGCCTGACGGCAGCCCGCGCCCCCGGAAGCCCCGGCGGATGGCCCTATCCGTCCGCCGGAAAAATACGCTGGCGCGCCTT
>JBBSSF010000157.1:0-7507 GCA_038242345.1 Hyphomicrobiales bacterium | reverse complement strand
GGCCGGCTTCGGCCATGTGCCCCGGGTGCTGGTGCCGGCGCGCGCCCATGAGAACGGGCTGGTCGTCGCCTATGCCAATTATTGCGGCTGGGAAGCCGGCCTCGCCTTCGGCGGCGGCTCGGTGATCGTCGGTCCCGACGCCCGGGTGCTGGCCGAGGCCGGCACGGCCGAGACACTGCTTCTCGTGGATGTGCCCGGGCCGGAGGGCTTTGCCCCCGAGGGGATGGCGACCCAGCTTCGCGACCTGCGGACGGTGGGGTAAATACCAAAGGTCCTTGAATAGGATCCTTTGGTATTCCGGTGCGGATTTCTCATGTCCTTGGGGCGTATGAGAAATCTGCTGTTCTTCAGGCGCGTAGGTGTGGTCAGCACTTCGTGCGCCTGGTATAAGGCGGCCGGCAGATCGTTCCTCCGGGGACGAGGTGCGCCCGCCTATCCCGCGATCAGGCGGGCGCCATCGAGGATGGAGAGGACCGGCCGGCCGGTTGCCGCCCGCAGGGCGGCGGCATAGGGCGGAAGATTGCCGCATTCGAGCACCAGGACGCCGATCTCCGGCGTTTCCGCCACCAGCCGGCGACCCCGGGCGATCACGGCCGCCTCGATTTCCCCCCGGTCGAGGGTCTCGCGCTGCTGCGCCCGGGCGACGAGGAAGGTTTCCCGGAAGGCATCGCAGTCATCGAGGCCGGCAATGCGGACCTGATCGGCGGCGGTGCCGGCGGCGGCCAGGGCGGCCGGGCCGAGGCTGGCGTGCGAGGCCGTCAGCACGCCGACCGGCCGGCCGCCGGTCAGGCGCCGGGCAAGCGGCACGAGGGCGAGGCCGGAGAGCAGCACCGGGATGGAGACGGCGGCGGCGATCTCGTCCTGCACCGAGATGAGGAAGCCGCAGGTGGAGGTGAGGAGCACCGCGCCATCGCGCTCCAGCTCCTGCGCCGCGGCCATGAAGCCGGCGACCAGCGCCGGATCCGGCCGGCCATCCTTCACGATGTCCGGGCTGCCGGCCTTTTCCACCACCCGCACCCGCCCCGGCAGATGATAGCTGCCGGGATTGCCGGCATCCCCGGGGATGCGCGGAAAGCGGGTGTCGAGGCTCAGGATTCCGATGAGTGCGGACATGGGGTGGACCGGCGGTCGAGGGTGGAGAACAGCAGCGGCGTGCCATAGATCGGCAGCTGGGCGACCGCCACGAACAGGTTGAGGAGCGGATCCACCGGCAGCACGGCGAGAAGCACCGAAATGTTGCGGTTGCCGAAGAGCAGGCCCAGAGATCGGGCGGTGGCCGGCGGCAGCACCCGGCCGGCGAGCGCACGCACGAGAAAGTTGCTGCCGAGATTGAGGAGAAGGGCGAGCCCCGCCAGTTCCAGCACCAGAAGCGGCCGGGCGCGGATCTCGCCGGCGACGCCATCCATCAGCGGAAAGAGAAAGAGCAGCATGGCAAGCGTCGCCACGCCGTTGAACACCTGGGCGTGACCGCGAATGCGATCGAGGCCGACCCGCCACTGGATGAGGGCGCCAAGGGCGAGGCCGGCGGCCAGGAGCAGGAGCACCCGGCCGGCAATCGTCATCGGCCCGATACCGGCTTCGAGCCCGGCGAGCCAGACGCAGACCGGCACCAGCAGCGGCGAGAGCACGGTGCCGAGCAGGGTGAAATGCAGGGCGGTGCGGGCATCATAGCCGAGGATCAGGGCAAGGTTCGGCGCCGAGCTGAGGGGCGGGGCGGCGGCAAAGGCGATGGGCAGCACCATGAGCGCCGGCAGCAGCCCCGCCGCCGGGCCCAGCTGTCCGATCAGGAAGGCGGTGCCTGGCTGGAACAGCAGGAGGCCGAAGAGCACCGGGGCCATCCGGCGCGGGGCGGTGAGGTCGGTCAGCAGCGTGGCCAGCGGCAGCCGGGCGACGCCGAGGCCGATGACGAGGGCGACGAGGGCCGGCAGCGTCGGCTGGAACAGGCCGGCCGGGATCGGCAGCAGCGGCACGGTGACGAGGCTGGCGAGAAGGAGGGCCGTCGCATGACGGCCCATCCAGGCGAGACCGGCGATCATTGCGGGCTCTGGCGCAGCGCGTCGGGCAGCCAGGTGGCCAGGGCGGGGAAGAGCATGAGAATGCCGACCATCGCCACCATGATGAGAAACATGGGGAAGGCGGTCCGGGTGATATAGGCCATGCTGTGCCGGGTCATGGCCTGGAGGACGAACAGGTTGAAGCCGACCGGCGGCGTGATCTGGGCCATCTCGACGACGACGACGATGAACACGCCGAACCAGATGAGGTCGATCCCGGCGGCGCGGATCATCGGTTCGATGATCGCCATGGTCAGCACCACGGCGGAGATGCCGTCGAGGAACATGCCGATGATGATGTAGAACACCGTCAGCACGACGATGAGGGCGACCGGCGACAGCTCCATGGAGCCGATCCACGCGGCCAGTGCCCGCGGCACGCCGGTGAAGCCCATGGAGAGGGTGAGGAAGCTCGCCCCCATCAGGATCAGCGCGATCATCGCCGAGGTGCGGGTGGCGCCAAGCAGGCTCTGGACGAAGCTGTCCCAGGTGAGGGAGCGCTGCACGGCGGCCAGCACCAGCGACCCGACGACGCCGATGGCGGCGGCCTCGGTGGCGGTGGCGATGCCGGCATACATGGAGCCGATCACCACGAAGATGAGCAGGATCACCGGGATCAGCAGGGCGGAGTTCTTCACCGCGGCGATGAAGCCGATGCGCGGCTCGGGCTTCGGCTTCTCGCCCGGATGCAGCACCGACCACACGACGATGTAGAGCATGAACAGCCCGGCCAGCACGAGGCCCGGGAACACGCCGGCCATGAACAGCGAGGTGATGCTCTCGCGCACCGTCACGCCATAGACGATGAGGGTCAGCGACGGCGGGATCATCAGCCCGAGGGTGGCGGCCCCCGCCAGCGTGCCGATGACCATGAACTCCGGATAGCCGCGCTTGCGCAGCTCCGGAATGGTCATCTTGCCGACGGTGGACAGCGTTGCCGCCGACGAGCCCGACACGGCGGCAAACACCGTGCAGCCGACGACGTTGGTGTGCAGCAGCCCGCCCGGCAGCCGCGCCAGCCAGGGCGCGAGGCCGCGGAACATGTCCTCCGACAGGCGGGTGCGGTAGAGGATCTCGCCCATCCAGATGAACAGCGGCAGGGAGGTGAGCGTCCATGACGAGGCGCTCGACCAGATGGTGATGCTCATCGCGCTGCCGGGATTGCGCGAGGTGAAGCCGATCATGCCCATGTAGGCGACGCCCATGAGGGCAAGGCCCACCCACAGACCGGTGCCGAGCAGGAAGAACATCACGAACAGGAACACGCCGATCTTCAGCCCCACCGCCGAGCGGTCGAAGCCGGTCATGGCGTGCAGGCCGGCATAGATGACGAGGAGGGCGGCGGCGAACAGCAGCAGCCGGGTGCGCCGGGCGGTGAAGACCTGCGGGCCGGGGTCCTCGGGGCTGTCGACGCCAAGGCTCCCGGTGAGGAGCACCCGGGCAAGGCTGTCCAGAATGGCGATCGCCAGCACCACGGCGCCGACGGCCATCACCGTCTGCGGGATCCACAGCGGCGTTCCGTCCTGGCCCTGGGAAACATCGCCGATCTGATAACTGAGGAGCGGTGCGCGCACCGAATACCAGGCGAAGAACAGGCCGACGACCGCAGCCAGGGCGTGGCACCAGATCTCCAGCGCCCGGCGGAAGCGGCCGGCATGTTCCACGAGCATGCCCACGCGGATGTGCTCGTTGCGCGAGAAGGTGTAGGCGAGCGCCAGGAAGGAGGCCGCGGCCATCATGTAGCCGGCATAGGTCGCCCCGCCCGGAAACATCACGCCCAGCCAGCGCGCCACCATCTGGGCGACCACCAGTGCGAGGATGGCGATCAGGGACAGGGCGGCGGCGTAGCCGGTTCCGAGATAGAGCGTGTCGAGAAAGCGACGCATCGGCAGATCCAGCGCGAGGGGGAAACCCGGGAGGCGGGGCGGTCCGCAGGCGGCGATGCCCGACGGCCGGCCCGGGGCAGAGGGGTCCGTCGGGCGGACGCGGGCAGGAAAAGGCAGAAGGCCCCCGCGGCGCGCTGGCGGGGGCCCCGGGGATCAGTTCGCCTTGTAGGCCTCGATGATGACCGTGCCATCGGCGCCGGTGGCCTTCAGCCATTCCGCGGTCATGGTGGCGCCGATCCCGCCGAGATCGGTGGCGAGCTGCTCGGACGGACCCGACACCTTCATGCCGTTCTTGGCCAGGGTCTGCACGAAGCCGTCGGCCAGCGACGCGGCCTTGGCGGCGCCGCGGGTCTGGGCCGCGAGCGCTTCCGAGGTCACGCAGTCCTGCTCGGCCTTGGACAGGGCCTCGAACGCCTTGGTGTTGACGAAGACGGTATTGCGCGGCAGCCACGCCTTCACGTCATAGAAGTTGGTCATGTCCTCCCAGACCTTCTCGTCGACGCCGGTGGAGCCGGACGAGATCATCGCCTCCACGACGCCGGTGGCCAGCGCCTGCTTCAGCTCCGCGGCCTCGATCTGGGTGGGGACCATCTTGGCGAGGGCGGCGACGCGGCCGGTGGTGGCGTTGTAGGCGCGGAACTTCACGCCCGCCATGTCGCCGACGCTGTTGATGTCCTTGTCGAAATACATGCCCTGGGGCGGCCACGGCACGGAATAGAGCAGCGTCAGCCCCTGGGCGGCCAGAACCTTGGAGAGCACCGGCGCCGCCGCCGCGCGCAGCTTCTCCGACGCCTCGAAGGAGGTGGCGAGGAAGGGCACGGAATCATAGCCGAAGATCGGGTTCTCGTTGGCGTGGGCCGAGAGCAGCCGCTCGCCGATCTGCGCCTCGCCCATCTGCACGGCGCGCTTGATCTCGTCGCCCTTGAACAGCGAGCCGCCCGGATGGACGGTGATCTCCAGGGCGCCCTTGGTGCAGGCCTTCACGCCATCGGCGAAAAGCTGGGCGTTTTCGGTGTGATAGTTGTTGGCCGGATAGGCCACCGGCATGTCCCAGGTCTCGGCCGAGGCGGCGGCAGCACCCCCGAAGAGGGCCATCGAAAGGGCGAGGGACGCTGTCGTCGACTTCATCTTCACAACCTCTCTGGTGTCGGTCCCGGCAGGGGGCCCGTGTCGAATTCTCGTCACACAAGGCGGGCAGAAGGACAGGATGGTCCGCGCAGGATAACTCGGACACCCGGCGGCCCCGGATCACCGGGCCGCTCCTGTCGGGATCTGACGTCAGATCGGCCCCGGCTTTCAACCTGCCCAGAATGCGGTTTCCCATGACGAAAATTCAATGCGTCACGGGACCCCCGCTGGCTGGCCGCGCTCACGGCTCCAGCGTCAGCGGACCGATCTCCGGATAGAGGTCGCCGGGGCCCGGATTGGCGGCAGGGGTGCGTCCGCCCAGATGGGCGAGAATGCCCCAGACGGCGTTGAGGGCCGTCTGCACCGCGCCCTCCACCCAGGCCGGCGTCCAGCTCACGCCATCGCCGGCAAGGAACAGGCCCCGCTGCCGTTCCGGCAGGCTTTCCTGCATGAAGTGGCCATAGATGCGGTGATTGTAGCGATAATGGCCGGGCAGGGCGCCCTTGAACGCGCCGAGGAAATTCTCGTCCGCCTCCCAGCTCACGCACATCGGCGCGCCGCGGATATGGGACGCGATGTCGACATCCGGATAGATTTTCTTCAGCGCCTTGAGTGCCAGCTCCACCCGTTTCTCGGCCGAGAGCGGCAGAACCTTCAGCGCATCGGTCATCCAGGCATAGGAGAGGCAGATGACGCCGGGCCGGTCGTCGCCAGTGTCGAAGAAATAGGTGCCGCGGGTCAGCCGGTCGGTCAGGGTCTGGGACAGCAGCGGCCGGCCGGTCGCCGGGTCGATGTCCTTCCAGAACGGCCGGTCGACCATGACGAAGGTCTTGGCCGCCTGCATGTAGCGGGTGCGGTCGAGGGCCATCCACAGCGGCTGCGAGAACAGGTCCTCGTCCACCTCCATGGCGGTGGTGAGGAGATGGCTCTGGCAGGTGACGAGCACGGCGGC
Source organism: Hyphomicrobiales bacterium (assembly GCA_038242345.1). GTDB lineage: Bacteria > Pseudomonadota > Alphaproteobacteria > Rhizobiales > Segnochrobactraceae > JBBSSF01. The sequence continues at coordinate 1,487 of JBBSSF010000157.1, read as the reverse complement.
ATAGTCGTCCGCATTGCCCCACTGGTCGGTGACGGTGATCGGGCCATCGCCCCGGCGCGAGATCGCCCGCGCCCGGCTGCGGGTGGCGCCGCCATTGAGGCCGGCGAGCGTGGTGCCCTCGGGCCAGTGGTCGCAGGGCGGGGCCGCCTGCCACAGGCGGCGGGGCACCTGATCCACCCCGCCGAGGACGAAATGCTGGTCGTCATCGAGGGCGAGCAGGTTCACCCGCAGGATTTCCAGCATGGAATTGGGGAAGTCCGAATCCCAGCCGCCGGTGCCGAAGCCGACCTGGCCGAACACCTCCCGGTGGCGGAAGCTGAGGGCCTGGAAGGCCCGCGAGCGCGTCACGAAATCATAGAAGGTGCGCTCGTCCCAGTCCCGCACGATCGGGTCCCAGAGCGCCTTGAGGCGGGGGACGTCGCGGGCGACGATGGCGGCCTGAAGCTCCGGGAAGGCGGCCTGCTCGGCAAGGGCAGCCTCATAGGCCCGGGCGATGTCGCGATAGAGCCCCGGCAGGTCGTCGCCGGTGCGGGCAAAGAGGGTCTCGCCTTCCAGGTCGATGACGGTGGAGCCCGCCGCCCGGCTGAGCGGATTGGGGAAGGGCGCCGTGCGGCAGCCGACGAGATCCAGATAATGGAAGAAGGCCCGCGACGAGCGCGGAAAGCGCATGCCGCCCAGTTCCGCAATGATGCCGTCGGTGCCCTCGAAGGGCTCCGAGCGCAGCCGGCCGCCAAACCGGCCGGCCTCGTAGACGATCGGCCGCAGTCCGAGCTTCATCAGCTCGAAGCCGGCGACGATGCCGGCCGCCCCGGCGCCGATGATCGCCACCCGCTCGCCCCGGACATCCGCTGGCAGGGTGCCGAGCCCCGCCGGATGGCTGATCCAGTCCTCGAAGGCGAAGGGAAAATCGGGTCCGAAGGCGGTGATTTCCGGCATGGGGCGTCATCTCCGGCGGGGGGACGGGGGATGGGGCGGGCCTCAGGCGACGCGGTTGACGAGATCCGTGTCGCCGGTGCGCAGCTTGCGCAGGTTGGCGACCAGGATGTCGACGACGTTGCGCTCATAATGCCGGGTTTCGCCGGCGGTGTGGGGCGTCAGCACGACATTGGGCAGCGTCCACAGCGGCGAGCCCTCGGCCAGCGGCTCCATCTCGGTCACGTCGATGCCGGCGCCGGCAAAGCGGTTGTCCGAGAGCGCGCTCACCAGCGCCGCCTCGTCGATGCAGCCGCCGCGGGCGACATTGATGAGGAGGGCCGTCGGCTTCAGGAGGTCGAGGGTGCGGGCGTTCATCAGATGCCGCGTCTCGTCGGTGAGCGGGCAGCACAGCACCACGACATCGGCCTCGGGCAGAAGCGCCGGCAGATGGGGAAAGCCGTAGACCGCCTCCGCCGCCCCGGCGCCCCGGGCGGGATCGCGGCGCACGCCGGTCACCCGCATGTCGAAGGCGCGGGCGATGCGGGCGATGCGCTGGCCGATGCCGCCAAGGC
>JBBSSF010000156.1:0-7511 GCA_038242345.1 Hyphomicrobiales bacterium | reverse complement strand
CCGCCGGCCCGCGCGGGCTGCCCCCACCTTTTTCCCCGGGCCCACGAGGGGGGCGGGGGGCGGGGGGCCGGCTTCGACCGCGACTTGACCCGGCGCGACACAGCGCAACATTGAACGGCGGGTCCCCCGAAGGGATAGTCCGGGGGACCCGCCCGACGGGCCGCCCTTTCCGGAGAGATCTCCCATGCGCTGGACTGACGCCCTCCGCTCTGCCCGTCCCGGCGGATCGACCCTTGTTTTCGGACTTGCGCTTCTGGCCCTTGGCGGATGCCAGAATGTCGTGGCCGACATGAACAACCCGATGCCGCCGCCGCCGATCGCCGATGGCGCGGCCCCGTCCGGCGGCGGCGATGCCTCCTGCCGCAATCCGCAGAATGTGTGGACCGGCCGCATGACGGCGCTGCCCAACAATTCCGGCAATGGCGGCGCCGGCACCGGCCAGTCGATGGTCGCCTGCTTCCCCTCCCGTCAGGCCTGCCACAGCTGGCTGCTGGGGGCCTCCGGTGCCGCCAACGGCGTGATCGTCGAGGATCGCTGCAGCCTGAACAGCTCCGCCGGCAACTGAGACCAGGCGCACGAGGGGCTGACCGCACCTCAGCGCCTGAAGGACAGCGGATTTCTCATATGCGCCAATGGCATGAGAAATCCGCATCGGAATACCAAAGAGTCCTTTTCAAGGATCTTTGGTATGAAACCCGTCCGCCGGATGCCGCGGCATCCGGCGCCGACCCGAGGCTTCGCGCCCGGCCATCCGACGGCCCGGGCCGGCCGGGAGAGATGTCCGATGATCCGGATCGAACCGGGGTGCCCGCCGGTGCGCGGGCGGGTGTGGCCGGGGACCGCGCTGGCGGCCGCGCTGCTGGCGGCGGCCTGCACGCCGGGCCGCGGACCTGCGCCGCCGGTGCCGACGCCCCCGGCAGAAGCCCCCCTGGCGCCCGCCGGCATGGTGGGCTGGGGCTATTTCGGCACGGCCGAGACCGATCCCGGGACCTGCAGGGACCCGAAGAATGTCTGGATGGGCCGCTTTGCGGCGCGGCCCAACAGCTGGGTCGGGCAGGGCGGCGGCACCGGCCAGTCCCTCGTCGCCTGTTTCCCCGATGCCGATTCCTGCGCCCGCTGGCTCGGCCGCGCCATCGGCGGCGCCCATGGGGTGGTCATCATCCAGAGCTGCACCGGCCCCGGAAAGTCCTGAGCCGCGTCCCGCCTGGGGCCCCTGCGCCGTCGCATCTCCCGCGGGGCGCGGGCAGCGTCCGTCATGTCGCAGCAACGGACCTGTCCGCATGACAATGCAGCGCCTCATGCTCCTCGGGCGACGGCCCCGGGGGCATCACCCGGGCCGGCTTCTGCGGAGCGGCAGGCGCATGGATATGGGACTGCGGGAGCGGTTGCGCGCCTGACATCATTTCGCGCGACACTGCCCGGGCATCCGGACATCCGGGTGCTCAACGGGAGACAACATCATGGGCAGGACTGTCAGGGGCCGGATGGCTCTTTCCCGCTCCGTGCGGTCTGCGGGCGGGCTGGCTGCGGCACTCGCCCTTGTCGGGCTGATGGCGGGGGCGGCTGCGGCGGGAACGCCGGCCGCGGCCCCCACCACGTCCCGGCAGAGCCAGGCCAATCTCGATTCGTGCGCGAACCCCGCCAACGGGTGGACCGGCCGCTTCACCGCGCGGGGCAACAGCTCGGGGGCGGGCACCGGAAGCGCGATGGTCGCCTGCTTCCCGGATCAGGCGTCCTGCGAGAAATGGCTGGGCCACGCCTCGGGGGCGGCCCGCGGACCGATCATCGTCATGAAGTGTTCGCAGACCCGGTCCTGAGCGCTTGAGCCTGACGGCGATCCGGGGTGAACTGGCGTGCCCCGCCGGCGGCCCATCGGCCTCCGGCGGGGTCGTGCTGCCGGAGGAAGGATGACCATGGCCGCTCCAGAACAGATCCGCTCCGGAAGCCTCGTCGACACGCTGACCCGCTCGGTGCCCTTCGTCATTGCCTGCGGCTGCCTGCTGATCGTGGTGAGCTTCGGGCCGCGCACGGCGCTTGGCCTGTTCCTCCAGCCGATGACCTTCGAGCGCGGCTGGTCGCGGGAGGCCTTCTCGCTGGCGGTCGCCATCCAGAACCTGATGTGGGGCATCGGCCAGCCCTTTGCCGGGGCGCTTGCCGACCGGTTCGGCACGGCGCGGGTGCTGGCGGGCGGCGCGGTGCTGCTGTCGCTCGCCATCGCCTTGTCCTCCCAGGTGCAGACCGCCATCGGCTTCCAGATCACCGGCGGCGTGCTGTTCGGCCTCGGCAGCGCGGCGGCGTCCTTTTCCATCGTGCTGGCGGCCTTCGGCCGGGCGGTGTCGGAGCGCCAGCGCACCATCGCCTTCGGCATCGGCACGGCGGCGGCCTCCCTCGGCCAGCTGCTCTATGCGCCGCTGGCGGTGTGGCTGATCGCGGCCACCGGCTGGCAGATGGCCCTTCTGGTCTTCGCCGTGCTGGTGCTGGCCGTGCCGGTGCTGGCGGTGCCGCTGCAGGGGCGCTCGGTCTCGGCGGCCGGGGCCGGCCAGACCATCGGCGGGGCGATCGCCCAGGCCTTCGGCCACGGCTCCTATGTGCTCCTGGTGATCGGCTTCTTCGTCTGCGGCTTCCACGTCTCGTTCATCATGACCCACCTGCCGCCCTATCTGAACGATCAGGGGCTGGATGCCTTCTGGGGCGGTGCGGCGCTGGCGACCGTCGGTCTGTTCAACATCGCCGGGTCGCTGGGGGCGGGCGTGATCGCCGGGCGCTGCGGCAAGCAGAATTCGCTCGCGGTGATCTATTTCGCCCGCGCCGCGGTGATCGCGGCCTTCGTGCTGCTGCCGACATCACCGGTGACGGTGATCCTGTTCGCCGCGGCCATGGGGCTGCTGTGGCTCTCCACGGTGCCGTTCACGTCGGGTCTGGTGGCGGTGATGTTCGGGCCGCGCTATCTGGCGACCCTGTTCGGGTTCGTCTTCCTGTCCCACCAGATTGGCGCCTTCCTGGGCGTCTGGCTGGGCGGCCTGCTCTATGACGAGACGGGATCCTACAGCCTCGTGTGGTGGATCTCCGTGGCGCTCGGCGTGTTCGCCGGCCTCGTCCACCTGCCGATCCGGGAGACGCCGGTGGAAACCGCTCCCGCCGGGGCCTGAGACCAAAGATCCTCGAAGAGGACTCTTCTGCATTCCGATGCAGATTTCTCATGTCCTTGGGGCATATGAGAAATCTGCTGCCCTTCAGGCGCTTGGGTGCGGTCGGCACTTGCGTGCCTGGCATGAGGGCCGGGGCCGGCGGCCCCGGGCTCATTTTCCGGCAGGGGTCACGCCGGCGGGCTCACTTCGCCAGCGTGAAGCGGTCGCCGGGCCGGGTCACGTCGCGGCCGGGCTGTTCCAGCCAGTGTCCGGAGCGGGCGGCCTTGGTGGCGAGATAGGAGCGGTTTTCCGGCGTCGGCCGGGTGATGACCGGCAGCCGGCCGGCCACCTCGATGCCTTCCGCCTCAAGGGCGGCGATCTTCAGCGGATTGTTGGTGAGAAGCGTCACCCGGCGCCAGCCAAGGGCGGAGAGCATCACGCCGGCGGCGGTGTAGTCGCGCTCGTCCTCGTGGAAGCCGAGCATCCGGTTGGCGTCCACGGTGTCCAGACCGGCATCCTGGAGATCATAGGCCCGCATCTTGGCGGCAAGCCCGATGCCGCGGCCTTCCTGATCCAGATAGAGCACCGCGCCGCCGCCCAGATCCCGCACCCGCTGGAGACCGAGGGCGAGCTGGGCGCCGCAGTCGCAGCGGCGCGAGCCGAACACGTCGCCGGTGAGGCAGGAGGAATGGATGCGGATCGGCAGCGGCCGGGCCGGATCCGGGCGGCCGACGAGAACCGCCACCGCCGTGCCGCCAAGGGCATCGCGGAACACCTGCAGCCGGGTATCGGGGCCGGCATCCATGGGCACCCGGCCGGCGCTGACCGGACGCAGCGTGCGCGCGACTTCGGCGCGGAAGCCGGCGATGGCGCCGACGGGCACCACGGGCACCGGATCCGCACCCGCCGGCACCAGCAGGGCGAGGGGCAGGAAGCCGGCGAGCTTGACGAGGGCGAGCGCGGCGGAATCGACGCTGTCCGCCGGCCGCGCCCCTTCGGGCGGGGCGGCATCGGGCGCGGCGGCCAGCGCCAGAAGGGCGCCGGCATCGAGGCCGGGCCCGAGGGCGAGCACCCGGTCCTGATCGCAGCCGGCGCCGATCGCCTCCAGCCGCGGACCGGACAGGGCGGCACACACTGCCGGGCCGGCGAGCACGGTCGCCAGCGCCTCCGCGGTCATGGCTTCCGGCGCGCGCACCCGGCGGCGCTCGCCATCGGCGTCGATCTCGACGGCACGGCCGGCACGCAGGTCGGTGAGGGCGCGGGCCACCGCCAGCGCGCCGGCGCCGAACGGGGCAGCCCCCGGCGCCGCGGCCGGAGGCGAGAAGGAGACACCCGACAGCACCGACATCCGCGCCGGCTCGGCGTCGCGGGGAAGGGTATCGGGCGGAACGGGGATCACGCGCATCAAGAGGGTTCCGCTCAGACCGGGTTCAAGGCCCGGGGCAGGGGGCAGGTTCCGGACAATGGGACTTTTCGGCGCGCGCGCCAAGAGGGCAACTCCGGACAACACTGTTCACAATCCGGATCCGTGCGGTGCGTGAACAGGGCGGGGCCGGAAGCAGGCATCCGGGTGGGCAGTTGCATTTCCCTCGGGCTTCCTGCTAGAGACCACGCAGACGCCGACTCGGCGGGTGTGGCCCCGATGCCGCCCGTCGGGATGCGCCCTGCGGGAGTAGCTCAAGGGGAGAGCAGCAGCCTTCCAAGCTGACTACGAGGGTTCGATTCCCTTCACCCGCTCCAGCCCCCTTGGGCCTCCCCCTGTCTGCAATCCGTCGTCCCCGATAATCGGTGACCGGCTCCATGCGTCCGGCGACGTCCGCTGCACATGCGGCCGGATGGATTCCGGTGGGAGGGCGGAAGGACACCGGAGATTCGCGGTCTCTATCGGTGCGTCTTGTCGCTTCTGGAACAGGTAGGTCCGGGCCTTTTCAGAAAGAACGGCAGTTGCATCCGGCGGTGGCGTCCAGTTTTTCCGGCGACCCGGAGCTGTCTGCCTTGCTGGTGTAGAAAAGCCGCAGCCGGTCCGGATTTATCCCGCTCCCGGCAATGCTGTGGGGTGTCGATCTTGCGGCGGGCAGGCATTCCGGATTCTTCTCTCCTCTTCTTTATAACGGGCAGAACCGGACTGCCGGCGGGACGAGGCCCGGAGGGAGAGTGAATGATGGTGGGGCGGGGCGTTCTTCTGGCATCGGTCTCCGGTCTCTGGATGCTGGTGGTCCCGCCGGCCAGTGCTGCGGATCCGCAGGCGCCCGCCCGCCCGTCGGGCAGCTGGACCGGCGTCTATGGCGGCGGGTTCGTCGGCGCCGCCTCGGTCGACAGCAGCTGGGGGCCGGCCACCAACGCGCTTTCGCCTTCGCCGGACGGTGCCGACCCCGGGGAGGGCACGGCGCCCGGGCCGGTGATCGGCGGCCAGATCGGCTATACTCATCAGCTTGGCCCGGTGGTGCTGGGCGTGGAAGGCGATGTCGCCCTCGGCTCCCTGGTGTCGCCGGCGCGCTGTCTGGTCGGCTGGCAGTCCATCTGCGAAGCGGACACCGATCTGCTGGCGACCCTTGCCGGCCGCATCGGCTATGCCCGCGACACCCTGTTATTTTACGGCAAGCTGGGCGGCGCGCTGACCCACGGCAGCCAGACGGTGAGCGGCGCGGCGGGCTTTCCCGGCCGCTATGAGGGCTCGGGTCTGCGCGGTGGCTGGACCGCCGGTGGCGGCGTCGAACTGGCGCTGACCCCGCAGCTTTCGGCCAAGGCCGAATATGCCTGGCTGGATTTCGGCTCCGACCACGCGACGCTGCGCAACGGCGCGGAGACGTCGTCGGTGAAGCTCTCCCAGTCGGCCCAGCTGGTGAAGCTCGGCTTCAACTGGCGGCCCTTCGGGGCGCCCCTGCCGGGGGCAGGCCCCGCGCCGCGCATCCCGGGGCGCGACTGGAGCGGCTTCTATGCCGGTGTCCATGCCGGCGGCGGCTGGAGCCGGGACCAGTGGATGTCCGGCACCGGCTTTCTGGCGGCGGCGGCCGAGGGCGGCAGCTTTCCGGGCTCCGGCACGGCCATGGGTCTCCTGGGCGGCCTTCAGGCCGGCTACAATTTCCAGCGCGGGCCGTGGGTGGCCGGCATCGACCTCTCCGCCAGCCTCGCCGACATCGGCGGCTATGCCAAGTGCATCGAGGGCATGACGGACTGGAGTGTCCAGAGCTATGCCTGCCAGAATGGCGTCGATGCCCTCGGCTCCCTCGCCGGCCGGGTCGGCCAGAGCTGGGGCGATCTCCTGCTCTATGGCAAGCTCGGGGCGGCCTGGGCCCATGGTCCGGGCAGCGTGGTCCTGACCACGGACACCCAGCCTTATAGCGAGGACGCCACCCGCTGGGGCTGGATGGCGGGTGCCGGCCTCGAATATGCCGTCGGTCCCGCCCTCTCGGCCGTGCTGGAGTATGACTATTACGACTTCGGCACCCGGACGCTGACCTATTCCGGCGCCGGCGCGCGCGCGTCCGCCCGCTTCCAGCAGCAGATGGACGTGGTCCGCATGGGCCTCAACTATCATTTCGGCGCCCGCGGCTCCGAGGCGGAAACCCCGGCCGCCGCGCCGCAGATGCCTGCCGGCTGGAGCGCGGAGGTGGGCGCGCGCGCCTTCCTCAGCACCGGGCGCCAGCAGAAGGATCTGTTCGATCCCTATGCCTCCGACCGCCTCAACTCGCGCCTGATCTATGACGGCACGACCGGGAGCGCCCTGGAGACCTTCTTCCGGCTGGAGAACCGCGACGGTCTGTTCGTGAAGGGCCTGGCCGGCCTCGGCACCCTGTCCGGCGGCGATCTCCATGACGAGGACTTCCCCGCCGACATCACCTATTCCAACACCCTGAGCGCCCTCAGCGACGGCCAGCTGGCCTATGGCGCCCTGGATGCCGGCTACGACGTGCTGCGTGGCGGCGGTAACAGCCTCGGCCCCTTCGTCGGCTACCGGATGCTGCACCAGCAGGCGAACGGCTTCGGCTGCCGGCAGATCGCCGCGGACACCATCTGTGATGCCGAGATGAACGCCGGGATGCCGGCGCTCGAAACCGCTCTCGGCCTCAGCGAGACCGAGACCTGGCAGGGCGTGGCGCTCGGCATCAACAGCCGGGTGGCGCTGTCGCCCCGCCTGCGGCTGGAGGTGGATGCGGCCTATCTGCCCTTTGTCACCCGGTCGAGCACCGACAATCACTGGTTCCGCGCCGACATCAATCCCCAGGTGGAGCATGGCACCGGCTGGGGCAGCCAGATCGAGGCCATCCTGAGCTATGCCGTCACCGACCGTTTCGATGTGGGGCTTGGCGGCCGCTACTGGTTCTTTGCCACCGACCACGCCTCCACCCAGTTTGCCGGCGAGGTGCCGCGCTCGCCGATGGT
>JBBSSF010000155.1:0-7513 GCA_038242345.1 Hyphomicrobiales bacterium | reverse complement strand
GCCAGCGTGCCCTCGATGACGTCGATCCGGTCCATCACGCCGTCGCGCTCGCAGATGCCGGCGCCGCGCGGGCCATACATGCCGACCGCATGGACTTCGTCAATATAGGTCATCGCGTTGTACTTCTCGGCCAGATCGGCGATCCGGGCGATGGGCGCGATGTCGCCGTCCATGGAATAGACGGACTCGAACACGATCAGCTTGGCGCGGTCATTGCCGGCCGCCTTCAGCAACTCTTCGAGATGCTCGACGTCATTGTGACGGAACACCTTGCGCGGAACGCCGGAATTGCGGATGCCGGCGATCATGGAGGCGTGATTGAGCTGGTCGGACAGGATCAGGCAGTCCGGCAGCAGCCTGGCGAGGGTGGAGATCGCCGCCTCGTTGGAGACGAAGCCCGAGGTGAAGACGAGGGCGCCTTCCTTGCCGTGGAGATCGGCCAGTTCGGCTTCCAGCTGCACCAGCGGATGGCTGGTGCCGGAGATGTTGCGGGTGCCGCCGGCGCCCGCGCCCATGCGGGTGGCCGTCTCGGTCAGGGCCGCGATGACCTTCGGATGCTGTCCCATGCCGAGATAGTCGTTGGAGCACCACACGACGATGTCGCGCGTGCTGCCGTCACGATGCCAGAGCGCATGGGGAAAACGTCCGGCGACCCGCTCAAGGTCGGCGAACACGCGATAGCGCCGCTCGGCCTTCAGCGCGTCGACCGCATCCTCGAAGATCGCGCGATAGTTCATGTCGGAGGTTCCTCGCCGGTCCCGCGCGGGACTTTGGGCCCCCGCGCCGGACACAGATTTGAACGGGTCGAGCCCATATCGCAAGGCCGGAAAAGCCCGAAGCGGTCGCACACACATCCGCGAGGCGTCGCCCGGGCGCCGGGACACCCGTGCTGGCTGCGGCTGCGACCGCCTGCACCCGGTGCCGACGGCCGCACCGGCCCCGGTCAGTAGACCGTGATGTCGTGATAGAGCACCGAGGGCGCACCGGAGAACACGGCGATGCGCACCGCTGACGTCGACCCGGTCCCGTCCACATCCCAGGAGAGGATGCCGTCGTCGGTGTCATAGAGGAACTGGCCCTGGGCCCGGGTCGGCTCCGGATCGATCCCGCGCACCAGCAGGGCCCGGCTGAGGGTGCCCGTGGAGAGCACGCCGCCGAAGCCGCCCGAGGACACGGAGACGGTGTCGTCGGTGGAGGAGAAGTCGCGGATGCGGTCCCAGCCTTCGGTGCTGTAGTTGAAGGCGAAGGTGTCCTTGCCGGTGCCGCCCTTGAGGACGTCGAGACCCTTGCCGCCGGTCAGCACGTCATTGCCGGCGCCACCATCCAGCGAATCGTTGCCATCATGGCCATAAAGCTGGTTGGCGCTGCTGCTGCCGGTGAGCTTGTCGGCGTAGGCGGTGCCGCCGGCCTGCTCGATGTTGTAGAGCCGGTCGGTGGAGCCGAAGCCGTCCCGGGCCGTTCCCCTGGCGAGGTTCACCACCACGCCGAGCTTGCCGCCATAATAGGCGTCGCGGTCATATTCAACCCGGTCCTGGCCGCCGCGCCCGTCGATGGTGTCGCTGCCGAGCAGGCCGCGATAGACCTCGGTGTAGGCGGTGGTGCTGGTGCCCTTCAGCACGTCGTCCTGATAGGAGCCGGAGAAGCTCTCGAAGTTGCTGATCCGGTTGCTGTAGCCCCACGGATCGGTGGCCACGCCGCTGACGGCATCCAGCACGACGCCGCCGACCTTGTGCCAGCCATCATAGACGTCGTTGGAGAAGGACAGCTCGTCGAAGCCGGCGCCGCCATCCAGGGTGTCGCGGCCGGCATAATCGGCGACGAAGTCGTCGCCCTTGCCGGCGGTGATGTAGTCGTTGCCGCTGCCGCCCTCCAGATCGTCCGCCCCGGAGGAGCCGTAGATCCGGTCGTTGCCGGACAGCAGCAGCCCCGTCGCATCATAGGAGCCGGCGACGGTCAGCGAGACCAGGAAGCGCGGCAGGTCGAGGGACAACCCGGAATAGGTGACGAGCACGTTGCCATGCGAATCGTAGGCGCGGATGGTCTGGATGGTGCCGTCCACGGCCTGGCCGGAGATGTAGTCGAAGCCCGTGCCCTCGATCACCAGCCGCCGGGAGACGTCGGAGGTGGTGTCATTGTAGAGCGTCAGCCGGGTCGAGCCGCGGGACATGCTCCCGATGTCATCAAACAGAAAGCCGCTGAACGAGTCCGGCGCGGCAGCACCGATTCTGATCGTCGCCATGACGTGACGCACTCCTTGGCGGAAATGGCGGATACTGGAGACCCGTCCCTGCCGGACGGGTGACATGGATCACGCCATCCCGACGGGGGCGATCCAGTGGCAGGGCGAACCTTTAGGCTGAGAATGGCTCATCCGAAATGACCGGGGTTGTCAACTTACGTGAACGTAATGTTTGCCCGCAACGATTTGTCGCGGCAGCGCGTGTCGCGCCTTATACCGTATGACGTTGGCGGAAGGTTCGGCATCGCACAGGCGTGCCGTCAACACCTAAGACTAGAGACCGGCTTGAAGCGGCTGCGAAATCCGGGCTAGAACGGCTCCAACGTCGTCTGCCGGGCTGTTTCAGCCCGTCGGGCGGGTTCCCGAATTCGCGTCCCCGAATTCATAATTGTGGCCTGGCGCATCCAAGCGCCGTTCACCAGGACGGATCGATGTCGAACGTCGACCTCAAGGCCAACCGGCCGCTTTCGCCGCATCTCCAGATCTACCGCCCGATGCTCACGATGATGATGTCCATCGTGCACCGCATCACCGGCGGGGCGCTCTATTTCGGCACCTTCTTCCTCGCCATCTGGCTGGTGGCGGCGGCAGCGGGTCCGAAGGCGTTCTCCGTGGTGGACGGCATCTACAGCTCCTGGTTCGGGCAGCTCGTGATGTTCGGTTACACCTGGGCACTGCTTCACCACATGCTCGGTGGCTTCCGCCACTTCATCTGGGACACCGGCCGCGGCTTCGGCCCCGAGGAGCGCGAGCTTCTCGCCAAGGCGACCCTGATCGGCTCGATCGTGCTGACGGTCCTCGTGTGGATCGTCGCGCTGATCGTGCGCTGACGGGTCCGGGCTTCCTCAGGGAGAAACGTCACAATGGCTGACATGCGCACTCCGCTCGGCCGCGTCCGCGGCCTCGGTTCCGCCAAGGGCGGCACGAAGCATTTCTGGCACCAGCGCCTGACGGCGCTCGCCAACGTGCCCCTCCTGCTGATCTTCGTTCTCCTGGTCATCTGCCTCCAGGGCAAGGACTATGAGGGCGTGAAGGCCACTCTCGGCAATCCGCTCGTCGGGGCCATTCTCCTCGGCGTCATCCTGTCGGGCGTCTACCACGCCAAGCTCGGCATGCAGGTCATCATCGAGGACTATGTCCACGGCGAGGGGCTGAAGTTCCTGGCGCTGATCGGCAACATCTTCTTCACCTCCGCCATCGGGCTCGCCTCGATCTATGCGGTGGTCAAGCTCGGCTTCGGAGGCTGATGGTCATGGCTGAAGCGAACGCGACTGGCGGCGTGACCACGCCGAGCGTCAACGGACGCGCCTATCCGATCACCGACCATGTCGTGGACGTGGTGGTGGTGGGCGCCGGTGGCGCGGGCCTGCGTGCCGTCACCGGCTGCTCCCAGGCCGGCCTGAAGACCGCCTGCATCTCCAAGGTGTTCCCGACCCGCTCGCACACCGTGGCCGCCCAGGGCGGCATCTCGGCGTCGCTTGGCAACATGGGTCCGGACGACTGGCGCTGGCACATGTACGACACCGTCAAGGGGTCGGACTGGCTGGGCGACCAGGACGCCATCGAATATCTGGTGCGCAACGCGCCGGACGCCGTCTACGAGCTGGAGCACTGGGGCGTGCCCTTCTCCCGCACGGAAGAGGGCAAGATCTACCAGCGCCCGTTCGGCGGCATGACCACCCACTATGGCAAGGGCCGCGCCCAGCGCACCTGCGCCGCCGCCGACCGTACCGGCCACGCCATCCTGCACACGCTCTATGGCCAGTCGCTGCGCTATTCGGCCGAGTTCTACATCGAATATTTCGCCCTCGACCTCATCATGGACGATGGCGTGTGCAAGGGCGTGATCGCCCTCTGCCTCGATGACGGCTCGATCCACCGCTTCAACGCCAAGCGCACGATCCTTGCCACCGGTGGCTATGGCCGCGCCTATTTCTCGGCGACCTCGGCCCACACCTGCACCGGTGACGGCAACGCCATGGTGCTGCGCGCCGGCCTGCCGCTCCAGGACATGGAGTTCGTGCAGTTCCACCCGACCGGCATCTACGGGTCGGGCTGCCTCATCACCGAGGGCGCGCGCGGCGAGGGCGGCTATCTCGTCAACTCCAAGGGCGAGCGCTTCATGGAGCGCTATGCCCCGTCGGCCAAGGATCTGGCGTCCCGTGACGTCGTCTCCCGCTCGATGACGGTGGAGATCCGCGAAGGTCGTGGCGTCGGCAAGCATGCCGACCACATCTTCCTGCACCTCGACCATCTGGATCCGGCGATCCTGCACGAGCGCCTGCCGGGCATCTCCGAATCGGCCCGCATCTTCGCCGGCGTCGATGTCACCAAGGAGCCGATCCCGGTGCTGCCGACCGTCCACTACAACATGGGCGGCATCCCGACGAACTATCATGGCGAAGTGCTGACCAAGGTCGGTGGCGATCCGGACACGGTGGTTCCGGGCCTGATGGCGATCGGCGAGGCAGCCTGCGTGTCGGTGCATGGCGCCAACCGTCTGGGCTCCAACTCGCTGATCGACCTGGTGGTGTTCGGCCGTGCGGCTGGCCTGCGCTGCGCCGAGAAGATCGCCAAGGGCGAGAAGCAGTCGGAGCTGCCGAAGGACTCGGCCGACAAGGCGCTCGGCCGGCTGGATGCCGCCCGCTTTGCCAACGGGTCCACGCCGACCGCCGAACTCCGCCTCAAGATGCAGAAGACGATGCAGTCCAACTGCGCCGTGTTCCGCACCGGCGAGGTGCTGGAGGAAGGCCATCAGCTGATCCATCAGGTCTGGGGTGCTTCGGACGACATCAAGGTCACCGACCGTGGTCTGGTGTGGAACTCGGATCTCGTCGAGACGCTGGAGTACCAGAACCTCATCACCCAGGCGGTGGTGACCATGGACTCCGCGCTGAACCGCAAGGAATCCCGTGGCGCCCACGCCCGCGAAGACTATGCGGACCGCAACGACGCCGAGTGGATGAAGCACACCCTGGCTTTCATCGACGAGTCCGACAAGTCGGTCTCTCTCGAGTATCGTCCGGTGCACACCTACACGATGTCGAACGAGATCAACTACATCGAGCCGCAGAAGCGGGTCTACTGAGCCGGATTCTCCGGTCCGGTCGGGCGGGGCACTCCGGTGCCCCCTCCGGCCGGACCGGCCCGGTTCGCCGCCTTCCTCCGGGTGCCCTCTCCGGGCACCGGGGCGAAGGTCATCCCTGATCCCGCGCCAGCGATCGAACTGGCGACACAACCGAAGCGGTGTGAAATCCCATGGTTGAACTCGCTCTGCCGAAGAATTCCCAGATCACCCCCGGCAAGGCGTGGCCGAAGCCGGCGGGGGCCAACAACGTCCGCGAGTTCCGCATCTATCGCTGGAACCCCGACGACGGCAAGAATCCGCGCATCGACACCTATTATGTCGACACCGACGACTGCGGTCCGATGGTGCTCGACGCGCTCTTGTACATCAAGAACAAGGTCGATCCGACGCTCACGCTGCGTCGCTCCTGCCGGGAAGGCATCTGCGGCTCGTGCGCCATGAACATCGACGGCACCAATACCCTCGCCTGCACCAAGGGCATGGACGAGATCAAGGGCGCCGTGAAGATCTACCCGCTGCCGCACATGCCGGTGGTGAAGGATCTGGTGCCGGACCTCAACAACTTCTACGCCCAGCATCGCTCCGTCGAGCCGTGGCTGCAGACCGTCACGCCGACGCCGGAGAAGGAGTGGCGCCAGTCCCACGACGACCGGCTGAAGCTCGATGGCCTCTATGAGTGCATCCTGTGCGCCTGCTGCTCGACCTCGTGCCCGAGCTACTGGTGGAATGGCGACCGCTATCTCGGCCCGGCCATCCTGCTGCAGGCCTATCGCTGGCTGATCGACAGCCGCGATGAAGCGACTGGCGAGCGTCTCGACAATCTCGAGGATCCGTTCCGCCTCTATCGCTGCCACACCATCATGAACTGCTCGAAGGCGTGCCCGAAGGGTCTGAACCCGGCCAAGGCCATCGCCGAGATCAAGAAGATGATGGTCGAGCGTCAGGTCTGATCCGGACCGTTCTGCCTGAAACGGGGCTCCCGGCCGAGAGGCCGCGGGGCCCCGTGTCATTTTGGGGGGCGCGGTGCGCCCGGGGCAAGCGGGACGCTCGGGCGGACAGGAGGGAACCTTGGACATGCAGGCGGACGGATCACGGGGCGCCGGCCCGGCGGTGCGGCGGGCGGGGGATGGGGATGTGGCGGCCATCAAGGCGCTGGTCGATGCCGCCTATTCCCGATGGGTGCCGGTGATCGGCCGCAATCCAACGCCGATGGACACGGATTTCGATGTCGCCGTGCGGAACCATGTGATTGATCTGCTTGAGGAGAACGGCGTCCTTCTGGCGTTGGTCGAGATGGTGCCGGGGCACGATCATCTGCTGATCGAGAATGTTGCGGTGTCTCCGGCCTGTCAGGGGCGCGGCCTCGGGCGGCGGATGCTGGCCCATGCGGAAGAGGTTGCCGCCGGGCTCGGGGTCGGCGGTGTCCGGCTCTACACCAACGCCCGGTTTGTCGAGAATATCCGCCTCTATCGGGCGATCGGTTACCGCACGGACCGGGTCGAGAGCTGGACGGGGGGCGTCGTCGTCCATATGAGCAAGCCGGTAACGGCTGCCCATCCGGTGTGACGCCCCGGGACGGGCAGTGCTCGTCTGACGCGCGCGGTGGCCAGGCCTGTGCGTGCGCCGGGCGGCCTGCGGCGCTGCTGCCCGACGGGCGGTGCCGCATTCCATGAGGAAGGGGCGGGGGAGAAGATGGACATCCTGACACGGCTGGTGGCGCTGGCGCGCCGGGGTGTGCTGCCGCCGGAGCTGCGCGATCCCTATCGCCGGACGATGCGGCGTCTTCTGGCGGGGAGGGTCTTTCCCGTCGAGATCGAGGGGCTGAAATTTGCCTGCCGGCCGTTCGAGAACCGGGACGATTTCGAGATGGTGGCCAAGGGCCGCCTGCCGGAGCCGGAGGAGCGGGAGTGGCTGGCGAGCCGGCTGTTTCCGGGCGCGGTCTATGTGGATGTCGGCGCCAATATCGGCACCCATCTGGTCTGGCTTGCCCGGCACGGGCCGGCCGGGGTGCGGCTGGTCGCCGTCGAGCCGAGCCCGGCGACCCGGGCGCGGCTGGCCGAGACCCTTGCCCTCAACGGCGTCACCGGTGTCACGGTGATCGACCGGGCGCTCGGGGCGGAGCCGGGCCGGGCGGTGCTGCTTCCGCCGCCGGGCACTGCCGGCGCCGCCTCGCTGCTGGGGGAGGG
>JBBSSF010000154.1:0-7537 GCA_038242345.1 Hyphomicrobiales bacterium | reverse complement strand
GCCGCCGACATGGTGGCGACCCTGAATGGCGCGCCGGTTGCCCGCGATGCGGCCTTCGTGGTGCCGGCTGGCGCAACCCTGGCGCTCGGCCGGATCACCGGCGCCGGTGCCCGCGCCTATCTGGCGGTGGCCGGCGGGTTCGACGTGCCGGACTATCTCGGCTCGAAGTCCACCTTCGCCCTCGGCCAGTTCGGTGGCCACGCCACCGGCGTGCTGAAGGCCGGCGACGTGCTGAAGCTGACCGCAGATGCCGCCCGGCCGGCGCCGGAAGCCGAGACGGTTGCGCCCGATGCGGTGGAGCTGGGCAACCGCTACGAGATCGGCGTGCTCTATGGCCCCCATGGCGCCCCAGACTTCTTTACAGACAAGGATATCCGGACGTTCTTTGACACGGATTATGAAGTTCATTTCAACTCCGCCCGCACCGGCGTGCGCCTGATCGGGCCGAAGCCGGAGTGGGCGCGGACCGACGGCGGCGAAGCCGGACTGCATCCGTCCAACCTGCACGACAACGCCTACGCCGTCGGCGCCATCGACTTCACCGGCGACATGCCGATCATCCTCGGCCCCGATGGCCCCAGCCTCGGCGGCTTCGCGTGCCCGGCCGTGGTGGTGCGCGACGAGTTCTGGAAGGTCGGCCAGCTTCGCCCGGGCGACAGGGTCCGCTTCATTCCTCAGGTGAAGAACGAGGATGAAGCTATTGCAAAACCGGATATCATTCCGGACACGAGCGGGCTCGGCCCGGCGGTGCTGCATCGTTCCGAGAACGAGCTCGGCATGGTGCTGCGGCGTCAGGGCGACGACAATCTGCTGGTCGAATTCGGCCCGATGGCGCTGGACCTGAAGACCCGGCTGGCGGCGCACCAGATGATGGAGGCCGTGCGGGCGGAAAGACTGCCGGGCCTCATCGACCTCACGCCCGGGATCCGCTCACTCCAGATTCATTATGATTCTTCCGTGCTTTCCCGTGGGACGCTCGTGGAGACTCTGAAGTCTCTGGACCGCGATCTGCCGCCGGTGGACGACATGGTGGTGCCGTCCCGGGTGGTGCATCTGCCGCTCTCCTGGGAGGACCCGCAGGCGGTGCTCGCCATGCGGAAATATCAGGAGCTGGTGCGCCCGGATGCGCCGTGGTGTCCGTCCAACATCGAGTTCATCCGCCGCATCAACGGGCTCGACAGCATCGCGGACGTGCAGAAGATCGTCTTCGAGGCGGATTATACCGTGTTCGGCCTCGGCGACGTCTATCTCGGCGCTCCGGTTGCGACGCCGCTCGATCCGCGCCACCGGCTGGTGACGACAAAGTACAACCCGGCCCGCACCTGGACGCCGGAAAATGCCGTCGGCATCGGCGGCGCCTACATGTGCATCTATGGCATGGAGGGGCCGGGCGGCTACCAGCTCTTTGGCCGGACCATCCAGATGTGGAACCCGTGGCGCACGACCGAGGTGTTCCGGCCGGGCTCGCCCTGGCTGCTGCGCTTCTTCGATCGCATCCGCTTCTATCCCGTCAGCGCCGGCGAGCTGCTGGAGGCGCGCGAAGCCTTCCCCCATGGCCGGTTCCCGGTGCACATCGAGGAAACAACGCTTTCCGCGCGTGCACATTTCGATTTCCTTGCATACAATGAAAAGGAAATTGCCTCTGTTCGCGCCAGTCGTCGGGCGGCCTTCGAGGCGGAGCGCGAGGCCTGGAAGGCGGCCGGGCTGGAGGTGGCGGCCAGCCTTGACGAGGGCGGCCCGGCCGACAGCGGCGACGTGCCGGCCGGCCATTCCGGGATCGCCTCGGCGGTCACCGGCAATGTCTGGAAGATCCTGGTCGAGCCGGGCGAGACGGTTGCTCCCGGCACGCCCGTGGTGATCGTCGAGAGCATGAAGATGGAAATGCCGGTGGTGGCGGAGACGGGCGGCGTGGTCGCCGAGATCCGCTGCCGGCCGGGCCGCACGGTCCGGGCCGGAGACGTCGTGGTGGTGGTCAAGTGAGGACGCCGATGCTGCCGGAAATTCTCGATTGCAAGACCCTGACTGCGGGCTATCGCGAGGGGCGCTTCACGCCGGTCGACGTGGTGATGGCGGTGCGCGAGCGGATCGCCGCCTGGCCGGACAAGGCCGTGTGGATCTCGCTCCGCACGCTGGAGGAGCTCCTGGCCGAGGCCGAGGCGCTTGCCGCCGACGGGTTCGATCCCGGCCGGCCGCTCTGGGGCATCCCCTTTGCCATCAAGGACAATATCGACCTTACCTGTCTGCCGACGACGGCGGCCTGTCCCGCCTTCGCCTTCCAGCCGGAGCGGGATGCGACGGTGGTGGCGCGCCTCCGGGCGGCCGGCGCCATCGCCATCGGCAAGACCAATCTGGACCAGTTCGCGACCGGCCTGAACGGCACCCGCTCGCCCTATGGGGCGCCGCGCTCGGTGTTCGATCCCGCCTATATCTCGGGCGGCTCGTCGTCGGGATCGGCGGTGGCGGTCGCCTCCGGCATGGTGGCCTTCTCGCTCGGCACCGACACGGCCGGCTCCGGCCGGGTGCCGGCCGCCTTCAACAATCTGGTGGGCGTGAAGCCCACTGTCGGGCTGCTCTCCGGCACGGGGCTGCTGCCGGCCTGCCGCTCCATCGACTGCATCTCGGTCTTTGCCGTGACGGCCGATGATGCCACCCGGGTGCGCCGGGTGGCCGAGGGGTTCGATGCGGCTGACCCGTTCTCGGTTGCCGGGGAGCAGAAGCCGCTTCCCGAAGGGCGCCTGCGCATCGGCGTGCCGCTGCCGGAGGGGCTGGAATTCTTCGGTGACACGGAAGCCGCGGCCCTCTATCACGCCGCCGCCGACCGTCTGGCGGCGCTCGGTCATGATCTGGTTCCGGTCGACTATGCGCCCTTCCGGGCGATTGCCGACTTCCTCTATGCCGGCCCGTGGGTGGCCGAGCGGCTGGCGGCGGTGGAGGAATTCCACGCCACCCACGCTGCCGACATGGATCCGGCGGTGGAGAAGATCGTCGCCGGCGCGAAGGCCATGAGCGCCACGGATGTCTGGCGCGGGCTCTACCGTTTCCGCGCGCTGAAGCGGGCGACGGAGGCCGAATGGGCGAAGATGGACGTGCTGCTGCTGCCCACGGCCCCAACCACCTACACCGTCGCCGACATGATGGCCGATCCGATCAGGCTGAATTCCAATCTCGGCGTCTACACCAATTTCGTGAACCTCACCGATCTGGCGGCCATCGCCGTGCCGGCGGGCTTCCGGCCGGACGGTCTGCCCTTCGGCGTCACGCTGATCGCGCCGGCCTTCCATGATGATGCGCTGGCGGCGCTTGCCGATCCGCTGCACCGCGCCGGCGGCTTCGGGCCGGGGCGGGCGCGCAACGCTCCGCTGCCGGCACCGGCCGCCCCCGGCGGCGCCAGGCCGGTGGCAGGCGGCGGCGACCGCATCGCGATCGCCGTCGTTGGCGCCCATCTGACCGGCCAGCCCCTCAACGGGCAGCTGACCGGGCTCGGGGGCAGCTATGTGCGCACCACCCGGACGGCGGCCGATTACCGGCTCTATGCCCTGGCCGGCACGGTGCCGCCGAAGCCGGGTCTGGTGCGCGATCCGGGCTTTGACGGGCCGGGCATCGAGGTGGAGATCTGGTCGCTGCCGCCGGAAGGCTTCGGCCGGTTCGTGGATGCCATTCCGGCCCCCCTCGGCATCGGCAAGCTGACGCTTCAGGATGGCACCGAGGTGTCCGGTTTCCTTGGCGAAGGTCACGCGGTGGCCGGCGCCCGGGAGATCACGGCCTTCGGCGGCTGGCGCGCTTTCCGCGCCATGGCCGAGGCCTCGCGCACGGCCTGATACCAGCCGCACGAAGTGCTGACCGCACCGTGCGTCTGGTATGAGGGCGGAAAGGGCCGGCGGGGCTTCGGGGCCGGCTTCCCTCCGGGGGCGGGAAACCGGCCGCTCGTCCCGGGTGCTGGCGCCGGCCTCTGCCGGCCCGGTCTCAGGCCCGGGCGGCCAGGGCGGCGCGGATCCGCCGGGCGATCTCGGCCCGGTGCCAGGGCTTGGCGATGCGCACCGGGGAACCCGGCTCGTCGGCGGGGTCGACTTCGCCGGTGGTGGTGAGGAGGACGGCCAGCGCCGGCTGGCGCGCCTGGGCCAGCCGGGCGAGACCGGGGCCATCCAGCCCGTCGGGCAGCTCGGCATCGGTCACCAGGAGGTCGAAGGGAGCGCCGGCCACCAGGCGATCGCGGGCCTCGGCCGGGCTCGCCGTGCACGCCACACGGTAGCCGAGGCCGGTCAGCAGATCGCACAGCCGGGTGGCGACCAGCGGGTCGGGCTCCATCACCAGCACCCGTTCCGTGCCGGTGGGGCAGGCGCTGTCTCCGGCCGCCGGCGGCGGCTCCGTGCCGGCCGGTGCGCCTTCGGCGCGGGGAAGCAGCAGGCTCACCCGGGTGCCGAGGCCGGACTGGCTCTCGATCCGCAGCCGGCCACCGGACTGGCGCACGAAGCCATAGACCATGCTGAGGCCAAGCCCGGTGCCGGCGCCCGGCCCCTTGGTGGAAAAGAACGGCTCGATCGCCCGCGTCCGCACCTCGGCCGTCATGCCGGTGCCGGTGTCGCTCACCCGGATGACGACATGGTCGCCGGCGGCGGTCTCGTCGCGGTCACGCTCGCGCGGGCCAAGGGTCTCGTTGGCGACAGAGATCGTCACCCGGCCGCCGCCGGGCATGGCATCGCGGGCGTTGGCGACAAGATTGACGAGGCCGATCACCAGCTGTTCCGGGTCGATGCGGGTCTGCCACACGCCGGGCTCGGCATGGATGGCGACCGAGACCGACGCGCCGGCGGTGCGGGTGAGCAGCGGCAGGCTGTCGCGCAGCAGCGCCGGGACGTCGACGATCCGGGGGGCCAGGGTCTGGCGCCGGGCAAGGGCCAGCAGGCGGCGGGTGAGGGCGGCGCCGCGCTCGGCCGCCTGGGTGATGAGGGCGGCGGTGCGCCGGGCAGCCGGATCATGATCCAGCCGATCGGCCAGTTCCTCGGCACCGCCAAGGATCACCAGCAGCAGGTTGTTGAAATCATGGGCCACGCCGCCGGTGAGCTGGCCGATGGCCTGCATCTTCTCGGAATGGCGCAGGCGCTCCTCGATGGCGCGCTCGCCGGTGCGGTCCTGGAGGGCGAGAACCGCGCCGGCCGATGTGCCGTCCTGACCGGGGATCGGCCGCAGTGTCGCCACGAGGCGGATGGGGTCGCTGCTGCGCGGCGAGAAGGCGGCCAGCTCCACCGGGCCGATGCGCTCGCCGGCGCAGGCCCGCCACACCAGATCGTCGACCAGGGAAGCGCCCGAGCGGTCGGCCCGCGGATCGGGCGAGACAGCTTCCGCGGCCGTGCGCCAGCGCAGGCCGAATTCCGTCAGGGCATGGCCGACGAGAAGGCTGCCCTTGGCGCTGGCAGGGTCGCCTCCGTTGGCGTCCGGGCTCAGCAGACGGGCGGCGGCCCGGTTGGCGACGCGGATGCGGCCATCCGGATCGAAGGCGATGATGGCGTCATCGACGCTTTCGAGGATGGTGGCGAGGGTGCCGGCCTGATCGGCGAAGATCCGGCTCTGGGTCCTCAGGGTGCGCGCCTGGGAGAAGGTGGCGACCACGAGGGCGCAGGCCACCAGCAGCGGCGCCCCGGCCAGCACGCCCATGGCCAGCGCCCGGTTGCGCCAGGCCTGCAGCGCCGGGGAGGAGTCGCGCACCAGCAGCAGGGTGAAGGGCGAGCCCGTCACCGGCTGGCCAAGGGCGATCCAGCGCTCGCCGCCGGCCGACGCGGACAGCACCTGCGCCGCGCTGTTCCGGGGCAGCGCCCGGGCGGCCGCAGCCCAGCCGGCGGGCCCATCGGCCCCGGCAAGGCTCGGCCCGGAGCCGGCGGCGATCTCCCCCTGCGGCCCGAGCAGGAAGATGGCGCCCTCCGGGCCGAGCTCCAGGGTGCGGAAGAAATCCGAGATCGGGGCCGGATCGAGAACGGCGGCAAGGGTGCCGTTCGGGCGGCCATCGACCCGGGACAGGGGCCAGATGACGATGATCGTGCAGTCGGGTCCGTCGGGTGACGAGTCGGGAACGGTCAGGATGGCCGGCTGCGCGCCATGGGCGATGGCCCTGAGGGTGGCGGTGATGACATCCGGCGTGATGGCACCACTGGTCGCCCGGACTTCCCCGCCATTGCCGAGAAGGGCGAGCGCCCGGAAGCGCTTTTCCGGCGCGCTCCAGCGTTCGAGAACCGGGCCGATCTCGGCCTCGGGCACCGAACCGAACTGGGTGAGGCGGCGGTCCAGCGTGCGCAGCAGGGCCACCGTGGACTCGATCAGCCGGGCGGTGTTGCGCACCGACAGGTTGATGAAGGAGCGCGCTTCGAGGGTCTCCTCGGTCCGCACGGCCTTGCGGTCCAGCTCGATGGCAACCAGGATGCCGGCCAGTGGCAGAATGGCGGCCGCGGCCAGGAGGAGCGGAAAGGCGAGCCGGCGCCGGAGGGCTCCGCCCCGCGTCTCCCGGGGGGGAGCACCGGGCCTGTCGTCCCCGGCGCGGGACCTGGAGGGGCGCATCGCGATCATGGCCTTGTCCGCTTCCTGTCGGTCCGAGCGAGCCTGGAGCGTCTTCCGTTCGCACCGGCTCACCGGAAAACGCTCCAGACTTTTGATCCTGCGCATTTTCTTCAAGCGAACCGGCATCCACTTCGCTTGAAAATGCTCTAGCATGTCTGATACCAAAGATCCTTGAAAAGGAACCTTTGGCATTCCGATGCGGATTTCTCATGCCCTTGGAGCAGATGAGAAATCCGCTGTTCTTCAGGCGCGTGGGGGCGGTCAGCACTGCGTGCGCCCGGCATGGCACGGCGGCGGGCAGGGTCTGTCCGTCTGCCGGCGTGCGCAGGCAGGGTCGTGCGGTGCAGGCAGGGCTTTTCCACTGGCAGGCCGGACGCCGATCGCCTACAGGGACAGAAAGGCCGCCCCCATCTGGCTTTCACCGTCGTGCGGGGTCGCACGTCTTCTCCCGCGGTCTCCACGGGGAGCCCGCGTCCGCATCCTGTTCCCGGATTCCCGCCCCATGTCCAGCCCGTCCCCGTCCGCGT
This sequence comes from Hyphomicrobiales bacterium, assembly GCA_038242345.1. Taxonomy (GTDB): domain Bacteria; phylum Pseudomonadota; class Alphaproteobacteria; order Rhizobiales; family Segnochrobactraceae; genus JBBSSF01. The sequence goes on along the minus strand of JBBSSF010000154.1, from coordinate 464 downwards.
CCAGCTCTGCCGCCGCGGATCCCGCCCGCGTCCGGGCCACCTTCATCGGGCTGACGGCCATCGGCATGTGGTCGACCCTTGGCGTGTGTGCGGCCGCCACCGGCTCGGTGCCGCCCTTCCTCATGAATGCGCTGTGCTTTTCGATCTCGGGCGGGCTGGCGGTGGCCTGGCTTGCCGCCCGCGGCAGGCTGCGCATGGCGCTTTCCCAGCCGCCGGCGGCCTGGGCGCTCGGGGTGGCGGGGCTGTTCGGCTATCACGCCCTCTATTTCGCCGCCTTCCGCTCGGCGGCGGCGGTGCCGGTCAATCTCATCAACTATCTGTGGCCGCTGCTGATCGTGCTGTTCTCCGGGCTGCTGCCGGGCGAGAAGCTGCGCCGCGCCCATGTCTTCGGCGCTCTGCTCGGCTTCCTCGGCGCGGCCCTGGTGGTGGGCGGGCAGGGCGCGGCCCTCTCCCTCACGGAGGGC
>JBBSSF010000153.1:0-7537 GCA_038242345.1 Hyphomicrobiales bacterium | reverse complement strand
GTCGTCACGGCCATGTCGTCGGTGACGATCAGGGCGTCGTCCTGCTGGCCCAGCCGGGTCTGGCCCTCGCAGCAGACGACGCCATCGGACCGGGTGAGACGGAAGCGGACGCCGCCATTCATGTCCTGCGGGGTGATGGCGACGGCAAGCGTCTCGTCGGCAAAGACCGGCGCCGACCAGGTGAGGGTGACGCGCCGGGTTACCGTGTCGGGCAGGGCCTGATGCAGGGCGCCCCAGACGACGGCATAAAGCAGCATTCCCGGCGCGATGGTGCGGCCGAACCGGGTCGTCAGGGCATAATCCCGGTCGATGTGGAGCGGGTTGGCATCGCCGCTCACCTTGGCGAACAGGTCGAAATCGCCCTGGGTAAGGGTGCGGTCGAAGGCAATCGCCTCGGGAAGCGAGAAGGCGCGGCTCATCGGGCTGGCTCCTGTCGGCGGGCTCCGGAGGGCGAGTGTTTCCCTCCGCAGGCGCCTCCGCAAGTGGACATCATGCCGAAGAGCCTTGCAAAGGACTCTTTGGCATTCCGGTGCGAATTTTCCATGTCTCTGGAATATAGGGGAAATCCGCATCTCTTCCGGAGCGCCATGCGGTCAGTATCTGGCGCTCCCGGGATCCGGACGCGCGCCGGCGGCGACGGCCCGCGGGAGCGGCGCGCCCCCGCGGCATCTGCCGGGATCAGCCGCCGAAGCGGTTGGTGTGGGGGAAGCCCGTCGGCGGCTGCCGGCCGGCGTCGCCCCGGTTGGCGATCCACTCCTTCAGCTCGTCCATGCTGCGGCGGTGGGTACGGCCATTGGTGTCGATCCAGCTGAGCCCCTCGGCGGCGGTGAACACCCGCAGGTCCGACAGGAAGCCATCGCGATAGCGCTGGAGACGCACGCCCTTGCCGCGGCTCATCTCCGCCACCTGGGCGAGCGGGAAGATGACCATCTTGCGGTTCTCGCCGATGACGGCCACCTGGTCGCCCTCGGCCGGCACCATGCGGGCGGCGCGGTCCTTGTCGGCGATGGTGAGAACCTGCTTGCCCTTGCGGGTGGCGGCCAGACAGTCGGCTTCCGCCACCACGAAGCCATAGCCGCCGGCAGACGACACCAGCAGCTTGGCCCCCGGCCGGTGCACGGCGATGTCGGAGACTTCGCTCGCCTGTTCCATGTCGACCATCAGCCGGATGGGCTCGCCATGGCCGCGCCCGCCGGGAAGCTTGTCGCAGCCGATGGTGTAGACCCGGCCATTGGTGGCGAGCACGAGCAGCTTGTCGGTGGTCTGGGCCGGGAAGGACCAGCGCAGCTGGTCGCCCTGCTTGAAGGCCAGCGTCGAGGTGTCGACGCCATGGCCCTTGAGGGTGCGGATCCAGCCGAGTTCGGAGACGATGACGGTGATCGGCTCGCGCTCGACCATGGCCTCCAGGATCTCGCCGGCCTCGATGGCGGTGGCTTCCGAGAAGATGGTGCGGCGCTTGCCGAGGACGGTCTCCGGGCCGTAGACGGACTTCAGGTCGATGAGTTCCTTGCCGACGGCGGCCCATTGGGCGGCGGTGGAGCCGAGCAGCGCGTCGAGCCGGCCCTTTTCGGCGGTCAGCTTGTCGAACTCGCGCCGGATCTCCATCTCTTCCAGCTTGCGCAGGCTCCTGAGGCGCATGTTGAGGATGGCTTCGGCCTGAACGTCCGTCAGGCTGAACACCTTCATGAGTTCGACCTTGGGCTCGTCCTCCTCGCGGATGATGCGGATGACCGTGTCCAGATCGAGATAGACGATCAGGAAGCCGGCCAGCACCTCCAGCCGCGCCACCACCTTGCCCAGCCGGAAGCGGGCGCGGCGGACGATGACTTCCTTGCGGTGATCCAGCCAGTGCTGGAGCGCGGCCTTGAGGCCGATCACCTCCGGCACCACGCCGCCGACGAGGACGTTCATGTTGAAGCTGACCCGGACCTCCAGATCCGAGAGCTTGAACAGGGACTCCATCATGATCGCCGGATCGACGGTGCGGGTGCGCGGCTCGATGATGAGGCGCACGTCCTCCGCCGACTCGTCGCGCACGTCGGCGACCAGCGGGATCTTCCTGGTCTCGATCAGCTCGGCGATGCGCTCGATCAGCCGGCCCTTCTGCACCTGATAGGGGATCTCGGTGATGACCACGACCCAGGCGCCGCGGCCCTGATCCTCCACCCGCCAGCGGGCCCGGAGGCGCAGGCCGCCGCGGCCGGTGCCATAGGCCTCGCGCAGCGCCGCCGGATCCTCGATCAGCACGCCGCCGGTGGGGAAATCCGGCCCGCGCACATGCATCAGCAGGTCGTCGAGGCTGGCATTCGGGTTGTCGACCAGGGTGAGGGCGGCATCCGCCAGCTCCGCCACATTGTGCGGCGGGATGGAGGTGGCCATGCCCACCGCGATGCCCGACGAGCCATTGGCCAGAAGGTTCGGGAAGGCGGAGGGCAGAACGATCGGCTCCTGCTCGGAGCCGTCATAGGTCTCGCGGAAATCGACCGCGTCCTCGTCGATGCCGTCCAGCAGGCGGACGGCGACGTCGGTCATGCGCGCCTCGGTATAGCGCATGGCGGCCGCGCCATCGCCATCGAGGGTGCCGAAGTTGCCCTGTCCCTCCACCATCGGGTAGCGGACGGCAAAGTCCTGGGCCAGACGCACCAGCGCGTCATAGACCGACTGGTCGCCGTGCGGGTGATATTTGCCGATGACGTCGCCGACCACGCGGGCGGACTTCTTGAAGCTCTCGCCGGGGTCCAGCTTCAGCTGCCGCATGGCGAACAGCAGGCGGCGGTGCACGGGCTTCAGCCCGTCGCGCACATCGGGCAGCGCCCGGTGCATGATGGTGGAGAGCGCATAGGCAAGGTAGCGCTCTTCCAGCGCGGAGCGCAGCTCCACGGGCTCGATGATGCCGGAATCGGGGGTCTTGTCAGCAGCCATGATCGGTCAGGTAACCGGGTCCGGACCCGCCCGCAAGCCGGCAGCGCCGGAAAGGGCGGAGAGATAACGGTCACGGGCCGGCGGCAGGGCCTCCGGCGGCGGAAACACATGCCGGGCGAGAAAGTGCCCGGTGAGACGGAAGGCATCGGCCAGCGCCGGTGCATCGGCGCGCAGGCCGGGGTCGGTCAGGAAGGCCGGCAGCGCCAGCAGCCGGTCGGCATAGGGCAGCCCGGCTTCCCGCGATACTGCCCGGCCGGATTTCGGCGACACATGGATGAGCTCCGTGGTCGCCCCGGTCGCCGCGCACGTCGCAAGATCCAGACCGAAGCCCATCTCCTCCAGAAACAGCAGCTCGAAACGGGCGATCAGCTCGGCGCCGGCCAGCGGCTCGGCCAGATGATCGACGACGAGGGCCAGCGCCCCGTAGAGCCGGCCATGGGGCGCGCGCTCCGGCAGCGCATGCAGGAGCGCCGCCACCAGCTCCAGACCGAAGAGGGCGGGCGCGCTTTCGATCAGCGCCGCCGTCCGGGTCTCGGTCGCCTCCAGCCGGTAGCTGCCGAGGCTGTCCTCAAGGCGGGCCTGCCAGACGGCGGCGACGCTGGTGCCGGGCTGGAGCAGGGGGCGCAGGCGCTTCGAGCGTCCGCCGCGCACGAGGCCGGAATGCCGGCCATGGGCGGCGGTCATCAGGTCGACGATCAGGCTCGTCTCGCCGAAGGGCCGGGTTGCCAGGATGATGCCCTCGTCCTGCCAGTCCATGGCCGTTCCTTCTGCCGGGACTGCGGATGCCCGCGGCCTGGCGTGCGATCAGCCCCGGGGGAATTCCAGCCCCATGTCGCGATAGCGCTCGGGATCATCCGACCAGTTCTCGCGCACCTTGACGAACAGGAACAGGTGCACCGGCCGTTCCACGGTCTCGGAAATCTCGGTGCGGGCCTGGGTGGAGATCCACTTGATGGTGGCCCCGCCGGCGCCGATCACGATCTTCTTCTGGGTGTCGCGGGCGACATAGATGGTCTGCTCGATGCGCACGGAGCCGTCGCGCTGCTCCTTCCACTGGTCGGTGGAGACCATGGACTCGTAGGGCAGCTCGTCATGCAGCCGGGTCATCAGCTTTTCGCGGGTGATCTCGGCGGCCAGCATCCGCATCGGCAGGTCGGAGATCTGGTCCTCGGGATAGTGCCACGGGCCCTTGCGCACCTTGCCGGCGAAATAGGCGAGCAGATCCTGCACGCCATCGCCGGTCAGCGCCGAGACCATGAAGGTCTCGTCGAAGCGGACGATGTCGTTGACCGCCTTGGCGAGCTCCAGCAGCTTCTCGCGCCTGGTGACGTCGACCTTGTTGAGGATCAGAACCTTGGGCCGGCGGACATCGACCAGATCCTTCAGGATGCGCTCGACGGACTCGTCGATGCCCTTGCGGGCGTCGATGAGCACGGCCACGCTGTCGGCATCATGGGCGCCGGCCCAGGCGGTCGTCACCATGGCGCGGTCCAGCCGGCGCTTGGGCTGGAAGATGCCGGGGGTGTCGACGAACACGATCTGGGCCGGGCCGACAATGGCGATGCCGCGCACCAGCGCCCGGGTGGTCTGCACCTTGTGGGTGACGATCGACACCTTGGCGCCGACGAGCTGGTTGACGAGGGTCGACTTGCCGGCATTCGGCGCGCCGATCAGGGCGACGAAGCCACAGCGCATCTCCTCCGGGGCGGGGGCGGTGTCTTCGCTCATCGCGTACCTTCTTCCTTCCAGACGCCGAGCCGCACGAGCACGGCGGTGGCTGCGGCCTGCTCGGCCTCGCGTTTCGACTTGCCGGTGCCATCGGCCGGGGCCTCGCCCTCGACGCTGACGCGCACGACGAACACCGGGGCATGATCGGGCCCGGAGCGGTCGATCGCCTCATAGACCGGCGTCGGGCCGCCGCGGGCCTGCACCCATTCCTGCAGCGTGGTCTTGGCGTCGCGCAGCCGGCCGGTGGCAGCCATCAGCCGGGGGCCGAGCAGCCGCGACACCAGCGTGCACGCCGCATCCATGCCGCCATCCAGATAGACGGCGGCGAACACGGCTTCGGTCACGTCGCCGAGGATGGCCGACTTCTTGCGGCCCCCACCTTGCGCTTCCGACGGACCGATCCGCAAGGCCCGGTCGAGGCCGAGCTCCAGCGCAATCGCCGCGCAGGTCTCGCGCTTGACGAGCTGGTTGAAGCGCTGGGCCAGCTCGCCCTCGTCGGCTTCCGGACAGGCCTTGAACAGCAGCGTGGCGGCGATCAGCCCCAGCACCCGGTCGCCCAGGAATTCCAGGCGCTGGTAGCTGTCGCCGACGCTGGTCGGGGTGGCGCTCGCATGGGTCAGCGCGCGCACGAGAAGGGAACGGTCGCCGAAGCGGTAGCCCAGGCGATCCTCAAGGACGGACAGGTCCGTGTCGTGTCGGGTGCGGTTCATAATGTGGTGAAGATGCGGCTCCAGCGGACCGCCCATGGCCACGTCCAGATCTTCCATGCCGGTTCGCCATTGATCGAGAAGAAGATGATCTCGGCGCGGCCGACAAGATTTTCGAACGGGACATAGCCGACGGCGCTCTGGACGCGGCTGTCAAGGGAGTTGTCGCGATTGTCGCCCATGAAGAAGAAGTGGCCGGGCGGCACGACATATTCCTGGGTGTTGTCGAGGGCGCCGAACGGCGTCTGGTCCAGCACCTCATAGGAGACGCCATTGGGCAGCGTCTCGCGATAGCGCGGAATGCGCACCGGATTGTCCGGATCCTCGTCGTCGACGAAATCGGAGATGCGCTCGCGCGGCACCGGGGTGCCGTTGATGGAGAGCACGCCCTCGGTCACCTGGATGCGGTCCCCCGGCAGGCCGATCAGGCGCTTGATATAGTCGGTCGAATTGTCCTTCGGCAGCTTGAAGACGATCACGTCGCCCCGCGTCGGCTCGCTGCCGAAGACGCGGCCGGAGAAGGGCGGCAGGCCGAGGGGGAAGGAATAGCGGCTGTAGCCATAGGGATATTTGGCCACGAAGACATAATCGCCGACCAGCAGCGTGTCCTTCATGGAGCCCGACGGGATGTTGAACGGCTGGAACAGGAAGGTCCTCAGCACGAAGGCGATGAGGAGAGCCTGGAGGAGGACCTTGATGATCTCCCACAGGCTGGTGTCCTGATGCTTCTCCGGCTTGTCGCTCGCCGCGCTCATGCGCCCTCGCTTCCAGGATTGAGACGGAATGTCCGGTCCGGCCGGCCCCCGCCCTCCGCCGCGCCGCTTCGGCAACCGGTCGGGAACTGTTTCCATATCGGCTTGGCCATCAGGGTGCAATGCACCGGCCCCCGCCTCACTCCGCCGGAACGGCCTCGATCACCACGAAGGCCTGGGCCAGCGGATAGTCGTCGGTCAGCGTCAGATGGATGACCGGCCGGTAACCGGCCGGCACCAGCGCCGCCAGCCGCTCGGCCGCGCCGCCGGAGAGCTCCAGGGTCGGCTGGCCGCTCGGCCGGTTCACGACCCCCATCTCCTTCCAGGCCACCCCCATGCGCAGCCCCGAGCCCAGTGCCTTGGAGCAGGCTTCCTTGGCGGCGAAGCGCTTGGCATAGGAGGCCGCCCGCTCGGACCGGCGCTCGGAGCGGACCTGTTCGGTCTCGGTGAACACCCGGCTCACGAAGCGCGCGCCGAAGCGTTCGAGCGTGCTCTCGATCCGCCGGATGTCGCAGAGATCAGACCCGATGCCGATAATCACGCCCTCTTCTCCGTCGACAGCCGGGCGGCCACCATGCGCCGGCGCATCTCGCCGATGGCATGGGCCAGCCCGAAGAAGATCGCCTCGCCGATGAGGAAATGGCCGATGTTCAGCTCGGCGATCTCGGGCAGGGAGGCAATGGGGCCGACGGTGTCATAGGTGAGGCCGTGGCCGGCATGGATCTCCAGCCCGGCCGCCACGCCATGGCGGGCGGCTGCCATGATCCGGGAGAATTCCGCCGTCTCCTCGGCGCCATCGCCGGCCAGCGCCGCCTCGCAATAGCGTCCGGTGTGCAGCTCGACCACGGGCGCGCCGAGGCGCACCGCGGCATCCAGCTGGCGCGGATCCGGCTCCACGAACAGCGAGACGCGGATGCCGGCGGCACCCAGCCGGTGCACGGCCGGCTTCAGCCGCTCGAACCCGCCGGCCGCATCGAGGCCGCCCTCGGTGGTGCGCTCCTCGCGCTTCTCGGGCACCAGGCAGCAGGCGTGGGGCAGGGTCTTCAGGGCGATCGCCACCATCTCCTCGGTCGCCGCCATCTCGAAATTGAGCGGCAGGGCGAGCTCGGCCTTCAGGCGCGCGATGTCGGCATCGCGGATGTGACGACGGTCCTCGCGCAGATGGGCGGTGATGCCATCGGCTCCGGCAGCCGCCGCCAGACGGGCGGCGGCAACGGGATCCGGATGGGCGCCGCCGCGCGCGTTGCGCACGGTCGCCACGTGGTCGATGTTGACGCCGAGACGGAGCGGGGCGGGCGAAACGGGATCGGTCATGGTCGGTCGGCTCCTGTCCGGCCGGACGGCCGGGGGCGGTGCGCGGGGAGAGGAACGGAGCGTCCGCCGGGGGGGCGGGACGGCGCTCCCGGAACGGCCGGCGCCGGATCGCCG
>JBBSSF010000152.1:0-7569 GCA_038242345.1 Hyphomicrobiales bacterium | reverse complement strand
TCCATCGACGGATGGAGGAAGGAATTGATGAGGGCGGTCCAGGTGCGGCGCACCGGGTCCTTGTCGCTGGTCAGGTCCGAGCCATAGAGAATGGGCACGGCGCCGAGCAGGTGGCGGGGATATTTGCGCAGCGCCACCCGGGCGAAGGCCTCTTCCAGCGCGCGGAACTCCGCCCCGCCGAAGGCCACGACCAGACGCTTGGCGTCTATGGCGGTCAGCCGGTTGACGGCCTTCACCACTTCCACGTCGGCATCGGGCCCGGTGATGACATCGGCATCGAGGAAGGTGACGCGGTCGCCGACGAGGGCCTTCCACACTTCCGGATCCGTGCCGGCCAGCGTCTCCGGCAGGTCGCGGGAGGCGCCGTCGAGGATGAGACCGAGCTGCGGGCCCTTGCGCTCGCAGATGGCGTTGGTGCCTTGCGTGGTGGAGTAGCGGATGAGGTCCACTTCCTCCAGCAGACGCTTCACGTCCTCGGCGCCGTAGAGCACAGAAGAAGCCTTCTGGATGCCCTCGAAGAAGCAGCGGCTGAGGTCATAGGGCGTGGTCAGCACCTTGGTCTTCTCGACCTTGCCATCCGCGAAGATGCAGATGTCGGTCAAGGTGCCGCCATTGTCGATGTTGATCTGCAGGCTCATGGCCGGGCGTTCCTCCTCATTCCTGGCGGACGACGTTCTTTACGGTCCCGGAGGACCGGTGGCGCATCCGGATCTTGACGATCACTGCGGGCCCGCCGTCTCGAAAGGATGTAGCGCAAGCCCCGTGCCAGATGCCTCAGGCCACCTGTCCGGAGCCACCAACCCACTGTCAAAAAAGGATTTTTCAGATCATCTCCGGCGGCCGGGCGTCTTCCCGGGGGCGGACGAAAATCGGTCGTCCGATCGACTGCCGGCGTCGTCGAAAGAAACGGTCGGCGGCCGCAGCGGGAAATCACGGGCACCTGCAACCATTGGACAGCAGGACCGGGAGACATCGTCTCCGTCCGTGCGGATTCCGGACGGCGTCCGCCGGCAGGCGTCCGGTTCCCGGTCGCCGTCCGGGATCCAAGCGCTTGATCTGCAAGGGCGTCCGCGCTGGCACCGGGCTTGCGGTGGGGGCTGCGCCATAAGAGACCGCAGGGAGGATCCCCATCGCCAATGTCGGCGTGCACGGCGCCAAGGTGGACCTGCATCTGGAACGGCTGTGATCGCACACCATCACCCTGACGACCCGTCTGGTCGACACGGTGACGACGCCGATGCTGCTGAAGACGGTCGAGGCCGGCACCCTGCATCCGGGCCAGCTCATCACCCATCATTTCCGCCTCGCCGACATCCTCGATGCCGACGAGACCTTCTCCCGGGCCGCCGCCCATGATGCGCTGAAGGTGCGCATCAGCGCCTGACGGACAGCGGACGGCGAGGATCCCTTTCAGGGATCTTAGCCCCGGCTCCGGTCCGCCTGCCGCCCGTGTGCAGGCGGGCCGGAACCCGCGATGTGCGGGCTTTGCCCGGATGACGGGCCGGAGCACTGGACGTGGGCGCCAGAGAGGGTATGGTCCCCCTCGCCCGCGGAGCCCCGGGCCGGAGGAGAGAGACGCCGCGCTGCCGGCTGTCCCGTCCGGCGACCGGCGGCGGTCACGGGACCAGATCATCGTTGCAAGGATGCCGGGATCGTGCCCGATAGCCGCTCTCACCCGTCCCACCTCTCCCTCGCCAAGGACAAGATCCGGGTGCTGCTCCTCGAAGGAGTGAACGACAGCGCCCTCTCCCTGCTGGCAGCCGAGGGCTATGTGAGTGTCACCCGTCTGGCCAAGGCGCTGGACGAGGACGCCCTGAAGGAAGCCATCAAGGGGGTGCACATCCTCGGCATCCGCTCGCGCACCCATGTCACGCCGGGCGTGCTGGAAGCCGCCGACCGCCTGATCGCCGTCGGCTGCTTCAGCGTCGGCACCAACCAGGTGGATCTGGATGCCTGCCGCCAGCACGGCATTCCGGTGTTCAACGCCCCCTTCTCCAACACGCGCAGCGTGGCGGAGCTGGTGATCGGCGAGATCGTCATGCTGCTGCGCCGCGTGCCGTCCCGTTCGGAATCGGCGCACACCGGCGGCTGGGACAAGTCGGCCACCAACAGCCATGAAGTCCGCGGCAAGACCCTCGGCATCATCGGCTATGGCAACATCGGCTCCCAGCTGTCCATCCTGGCCGAAGCCATGGGCATGCACGTGATCTTCTACGATCACACCGACAAGCTGCGCCAGGGCAACGCCGAGCCGACGCCGAACCTGACGGCGCTCCTCGAGCAGGCCGACATCGTCACCCTGCACGTGCCCGAGACCCCGGCCACCCATGGCATGATCGGCCGCGCCGAGATCGCCGCCATGAAGTCCGGCGCCTATCTCATCAACAACAGCCGCGGCACGGTGGTGGATCTCGACGCGCTGGCCGATGCGCTGAAGGAAAAGAAGCTGGCGGGCGCGGCCATCGACGTGTTCCCGGTCGAGCCGAAGTCCAATGGCGAGCGCTTCGTCTCGCCGCTCCAGGGTCTGCCCAACGTCATCCTGACGCCCCATATCGGCGGCTCCACCGAGGAAGCCCAGGAGCGCATCGGCTCCGAGGTCGCCCGCAAGCTGGTGGACTACAGCGACAGCGGCTCGACCATGGGGGCAGTGAACTTCCCGCAGGTCCAGCTTCCGGCGCGCCCCCAGGGCACGCGCTTCATCCAGGTGCAGCGCAACCTGCCCGGGATGCTCGGCCGGCTCTACGAGGTGCTGGAGCGCAACGGCGTCAACATTGCCGGCCAGTATTATGAGTCCCGCGGCGACACCGGCTATGTGGTGTTCGACGCGGACGCCTCGATTGCCGACAGCCGGCAGGTGCTGCGCGACATCCGCGCCCTCCCCGGCACCATCCGCGCCCGCCTGCTCTACGAATACCGGCCCTGAGCGGCCCGAGGCTGCCGGAACCCTGACCGGGGCTCCGGCAGCCGCCCGGCCGGGCGCGGAGCCCCGCCCCCGGCGCCCTTTCCAGAGACGACAGCCCCCTTCCCTTGACCTGACGTGCCCCCGGACCGGCCTCCGGCCCGGGGCGTGATCCCGGCCTTGCGGCAACCAGTGCGCGCGGATATCCCTTGTCCGCCGGAACCGGGGCCGGAGGAAACGGGATGCCGCAGGACCTGCCAGTCGCCCATTCGCTGCCGGGCCTGCCGGTGGCGCACTGGGAGCCGCTCGATGCCCATCTGACGGCGGTCGGCGAGACGGCCGCGCAGTTCGCGGCCCCCTTCCACGCCGCAGAGCTCGCCCGCATCACCGGCCGGCTGCATGATCTCGGCAAGCGCGCCCCGGAATTTCAGGCCTATATCCGCGGCCAGCGCCCGCGCGGCATCGATCATTCCTCGGCCGGTGCCGCCCTTGCGCTCGATCTCTGGGCGCCCGTACTCGCCCGGCCGATCGCCGCGGCCATCGCCGGCCATCATGCGGGGCTGGCCGACGGACCCGATCTCTCCGGACGGCTGACGCTCTGGCGCAGCAGCAATCCGCAGTTTCCAGCCGGCTGGCAGGACCTTGTCGGCAATCCCCCCGATGCCCGGACGCTGGCGCCGCGCGGGCTGAAGCCGGATCCGGACAACCGGGGCTTCTCCGTCTTCTTCCTCACCCGGATGCTGTTTTCCTGCCTGACCGACGCGGATTATCTGGAGACCGAACGCTTCTACGCCGAAACCGATGGCCGCGCCGTCGCCCGTGGCGGACACACCCCGCTCCCGGCGCTCGCCGACCGGGTTTCCGCCCATCTGGCGGAGCTGCGGGCAAATGCCCCCGACACGCCCGTCAACCGCATCCGGGCGGAGGTGCTGGATGCGGTTCTGGCGAAAGCCGGCCTGCCGCCCGGCCCCTTCACCCTGACGGTGCCGACAGGGGGCGGCAAGACGCTGGCTTCGCTTGCCTTCGCCCTCGATCATGCCGTCCGCCACGGCCTGAAGCGGGTGATCTATGTGATCCCCTACACCTCCATCATCGAGCAGACCGCCGGCATCTTCCGCACCATCCTCGGCGACGCCGACGTGCTGGAGCATCACGCCAGTTTCGACTGGGACCGGACCCGCGATCGCAATGACGGCGCCGATGGTCTGGCCAAGCTGCGCCGGGCGGCGGAAAACTGGGATGTTCCGGTGGTGGTTACCACCGCGGTGCAGTTCTTCGAGAGCCTCTTTTCCAATCGGCCGGCGCGCTGCCGCAAGCTGCACAACATCGCCGACAGCGTGGTGATCCTCGACGAGGTGCAGACGCTGCCCGTCGGCCTCGTCCGGCCCTGTCTGGCCGCGCTTTCGGAGCTTTCCCGCAACTACCGGGTCTCGCCGGTGCTGTGCACCGCCACCCAGCCGGCCTTTCGCAAGCAGGATGGCCTGACCGGCGGGCTCGACATCCCCGAGGACCGCGAACTCGCCCCCGATCCGGCCGGGCTCTATCGTCGCCTGAAGCGGGTCAGCGTGGAAAGGCTGCCGGCCCCGGTCAGCGACGACACCATTGCCGCCCGCTTCGCGGAGGCGCCGCAGATACTGGTCATCGTCAACAGCCGCGCCCATGCCCGGACCCTTTACGAGAAGATCCGCGCCCTGCCCGGGGCGGTGCATCTCTCCACCCTGATGTGCCCGGCGCACCGGCGGCAGGTGCTGGCCGGCATCCGCACGCGCCTTGCCGCCGGCGAACCCGTGCGGCTGGTGGCGACCAGCCTGATCGAGGCCGGCGTCGATGTGGATTTCCCGGAGGTGTGGCGGGCGGCGGCCGGTCTGGACCAGATCGCCCAGGCGGCCGGGCGCTGCAACCGCGAGGGGCGGCGGACCGAGGGCCGGGTGGTGGTGTTCGAGCCGGCAGACGCAAAGCCGCCCCATGACCTGAAGGAGCGCTTTCAGGCGGCCGGCCCGGTGTTCCGCAGCGGCGAGGAGATCATCGGCCTCCCCGCGATCCGGTCCTTCTTCCGCGCGCTCTACTGGCAGAAGGGGCCGGAGGCGCTGGACGACACCAAGCTCGTGATCGGCGGTGCGGAGAAGGCCGGCGTGCTGCCGGCCATTGCCGAGCGGGCGGGCAGTCAGGAGTTCCCGTTCGCCGAGATCGCCGCGAATGTTCGCCTCATCGACGATTTCAACGAGCCCGTGGTGGTGCCGTGGCGGACCCATCCCGACGACGACGCGGCGGAAAAGCTGATGGCCCGCATCGCCGCGATGGAAAAGCCGCTGGCCGCCGATCTGCGCGCCCTGCAATCCTGGATTGTGCCCGTGCCGCCGCAGGACCGGGCCCGCTGGTTCGCCGCCGGCGTGCTGCGTCCGCTTCATCCGGCGCTGGGTGACACAATCCTGCGCTTTGAAGGTCTGGATTTATACGACGCTGATTGTGGTGTCCGACTCAGCAATGACACCCTAAGATCCCCGGACCTGAACATCATTTCGTGAACTGATCCGGGGGCACGTTCGATGACTTATGGGGTCCGTCTCAAGGTGACGGGCGAATGTGCCTGCTTCACCCGGCCGGAAATGAAGGTCGAGCGCGTCTCCTATGATGTGCCGACGCCCTCGGCGGCGCGGGGGATATTGGAGGCGATCCACTGGAAACCGGCGATCCTCTGGGTCGTCGACCGGATTCACGTTCTGAAGCCGATCCGGTTCCAGTCCTTCCGGCGCAATGAAGTGTCGGAGAAGGCGAGCGGCGCCCTTGCCACCCGGGCCATGAAGGCCGGCACCACCGAAGGTCTCGGCCTTGTGGTGGAAGAGGTGCGCCAGCAGCGCGCGGCCACCATGCTGGTGGATGTCGCCTATGTCATCGAGGCCCATTTCGAGATGACCGCGCGCGCCGGCGACAGCGACACGCCGGCCAAGCACCTTTCGATGTTCAACCGCCGGGCGGCGGGCGGCCAGTGCTTTCACCGGCCCTGTCTCGGCACGCGCGAATGCGCCGCCGATTTCGATCTGGTCCCCGAGGGCGCGCCGCTGCCCGCCTCTGATCTGCCGGACGACCAGAAGAACCGGGATCTCGGCTGGATGCTGCACGACATCGACTTTGCCGATGGCATGACGCCGCGCTTCTTCCGCGCCCGGCTGGACGAGGGCGTGCTGGATGTGGCCGCGTGTCTGGCCGCGGGAGAGGCGCGATGACCATCCTGCAGTCGCTCGATCAGTATTATGACCGCATGGCCGCCCGCGGCGAGGTCGCCCCGCCGGGCTTTGCGCCGGCGCCGATTTCCTTCTCCCTCGCGCTCGCCGAAGATGGCACTCCGGTCGATCTCAGAGATCTGCGGGTGCCGAAGGGCAAGAAGCTGGGGCCGGCCTCCCTTGTCGTGCCGGCTGGCGTCAAGCGCACCGCCGGCATCGCGCCGAACCTGTTCTGGGACAAGACCGCCTATGTGCTCGGCCGCACCGGCGGAGCGGGCAAGCGCACGGCGGATGAACACGCCGCCTTTCGCGCCGCCCATCTGGATCTCCTGAAGGACGCGACCGATCCCGGCCTCGTGGCCCTGCGCCGCTTTCTGGAAAGCTGGACGCCGGAGCAGTTCGAGACCCTGCCGCATCATGCCGAGGCGCTCGATACCAATCTCGTCTTCAATCTCGATGGCGAGACCCGCTATCTGCACGAGCGCCCGGCCGCCCTTGCCCTGCTGGCGGCGCGCGACGGCGGCGGTGGCGCCGACACCTTCTGTCTGGTCACCGGCCGCCACGCCCCGGCCGCACGCCTGCATCCGACCATCAAGGGGGTGGATGGCGCCCAGACCTCCGGCGCCTCGCTGGTCTCCTTCAATCTCGATGCCTTCTCCTCCTATGGGAAAAGTCAGGGCGCCAATGCGCCCACCTCCGAGCTGGCCGCCTTCCGCTATGGCGCGGCCCTGAACCGGCTGCTCGACCGCGCCACCAGCCGCACCCGGATCCGCATCGGCGACACCACCGTGGTGTTCTGGGCCGAAGCCGATCAGGTGGGCGAAGACGCCGCCGAGGCGGCCGAGGACCTGTTCGCCGAAGTCGTCGACCCCGAGGCCGCCGCCCGGCGCCGCGGCGAGACCGACGCGGAAGGCGCAGCGAAAATCGCCGAAGCGCTGGCGAAGGTGCAGAAGGGCCGGCCGGTCTCTGAACTGGGGCTCGGTCTCGCGGACGGCACGCGCTTCCACATTCTGGGCCTCGCCCCCAATGCGGCGCGGCTGTCGGTGCGCTTCTGGCTCTCCGACGACTTTTCCGAATTTGCCCGCCGGCTCGCCCGCCATGCCGCGGTGACCGCGCTTGAGCCGCGCCCCTCCCATTGGGGCGCCATGCCCGCCCTGCAGCGGCTGCTGGTGAAGACCACGGCGGCGCAGGAGAAGTTCGAGAACATTCCGCCGGCGCTGGCCGGGGAACTCACCCGCGCGATCCTGTCGGGCGGGCGCTATCCGCGCACGCTGCTGTCGGCCGCGCTGATGCGCATCCGCGCCGGCGATGACCCCGCCACCGGCTGGCACGCCGCCGCCATCCGCGCCGTTCTTCTGACCAACCCCGCTCCCGGCCATCCGGAACCGGAAAAGGAGACCCCCGTGAGTCTCGACAGGGACAATCCGAGCCCGGCCTATCAGCTCGGCC
>JBBSSF010000151.1:0-7587 GCA_038242345.1 Hyphomicrobiales bacterium | reverse complement strand
GATGCGGGCAAGCGCGCCCATCGCCGAGGGCATCGCGGTGGCAACCGCCGGCCGGCTGACCACGGCGATCGCCCGCCGGCTGGTGGACGACATCCTGATCGTCGAGGAAGAGGCGATCGAGGACGCGATCGCCATGCTGCTGGAGATCGAGAAGTCGCTGTGCGAGGGCGCGGGCGCGGCGGGGCTGGCGGCGATGATCGCCCACCCCCATGCCTTCCGCGACCGCAGGACCGGCATCGTGCTGTCCGGCGGCAACATCGACATGAGCGTGCTCTCGGCGGTGCTCCAGCGCGCCCAGGTGCGGCGCGGGCTGATGTTCCGCCTGATCGTCAACACCCCGGACATGATGGGGGCGCTTGCCCGCATCGCCGACGTGATCGCGCGCGCCGGCGGCAACATCCGCCAGGTGGTGCACGACCGGGTGTTCGACAACGCCAGCGCCAAGGCGGCGAGCGTGTCGCTGGATGTGGAAGTTCAGGATGCCGGCGCCCAGGCGGTCATGATCCGCGGCATCACCGCCCTCGGCATGGACGTGCGCGTGGCGCCGTGAGGCCGGAAGACGGGCCGGACCGGTCGTGCCGGTCCGGGCGCGGGCTCCTGTCAAAGGGGCCCTGCAAAGGCCCCTCGACAGTTAGAGCATTTTCAAGCGAAGTGGATGCCGGTTCGCGTGAAGAAAATGCGTAAAATCAAAGTACTAGAGCGTTTGCCGTGAGCCCGGGCGAACGGAAAATGCTCTAGCCGCAGATTTCCCATGGTCCTGGGATATATGAGAAATCCGCGGGCCTGCGGGCCTTCGTGTCCCGGGGGCTCACTGTCCCTTGGCAGGCGTCTCGGGGGCGGGCGCGTCGGGGACATCTTCCGGCGGGGCGCTGTCGCCGTCGGAGTCGTCTTCCATTTCCATGCCCGGCATCACATCCGGCACGGCGGTGCAGCGGTCGATCACCCGCGGCTCCGGGGCGGTGTGGTCCATGGTCATCTCGTAGAGGGTGGCGTCCTCGCCCTTGGTCCACCATTGCAGACCCTTGTCGGGCTCGAAGCCCTGCTCGGTGCCATAGCGGGCGCCGTCGGCCGAGCGGATCTGGTAGAAGGCGAACACCTGCCCGTCGATGATGAGCTGGGCATCCGGGAAGGCCGGATCCGGCTTGGCGGCGGAATTGTAGAGGGCGCGGATCTGGCGGCCGGTCTCGCAGCTGTAGGCGGCCGACTGCACCGCATCCCCCGAGCCGGCGTCCTGGGCGAACGCGGCCGGCGGGACAAGGGTGGCCGCAAGCAGGCCGAGAACGGGCCCGATTCCGGCCCGGTGCAGTGAAGTCTCGCGCATCGCGTCCGTTACTCCCCGTTCGCGTCCGGCGGCACCTTGTCGTGCCCCCGTGGCGGGATCATGTCCGAATTCGTGCGGAAAGATCGGCGGTTTCGTGTCGCGGGTGGGCGGATGCAGCCGCTGCCCGCAGACCGGTTCAGGCGACCGGTCGCGGGCCGGCCTGACGCACCAGGAGCGCGATGGTCGCTTTCAGCCGCTCCATGCCGGCGCCCGTCTCCGAGGAGGTGACGATCAGCTCGGGGAAGGCTGCCGGATGCTTGCGCAGCGCCAGATCGGTGGCCTCGATCACCTCGGCGAGCTGGCGCGGGCCGATCTTGTCGGCCTTGGTCAGCACCCCCTGCCAGGACACGGCGGAGCGGTTCAGCGTCTCCATCACCGGCACATCCGAGCCCTTGATGCCGTGGCGGGCGTCGATCAGCACGAACACCCGGGCAAGCGTGCGCCGGCCGCGCAGATAGTCGTGGATCAGCCGGGTCCAGGTGTCGACGGTCTTCTTCGGCGCCTCGGCATAGCCATAGCCCGGCATGTCGACGATGGTCAGCTCCGCATCCTTGCCGGCAAAGAAGTTGAGTTCCTGGGTGCGGCCGGGCGTGTTGGAGGTGCGGGCAAGCCCGCGCTGGCCCGTCAGCGCATTGATGAGGCTGGACTTGCCGACATTGGAGCGCCCGGCGAAGGCGATCTCCGGGCCGGTCTCGGCGGGCAGGGCGGCCAGCGCGGGGGCGCCGCGCAGGAAGGTCCACGGCCGGGCGAACAGCAGACGGCCCTCCTCGATGAGGGCGGCTTCCTCGGCGGCGCGGGCGGCTTCACGGGCGGCGTCATCGGACATTGCGGGCACTCCGGTCCGGGACTGATGGTCCTGGATAAGGGGTCCGGGGCGGGACCCGGAACAGGGGCCCGGGACGCGCGGGTCCCGGAGAAAAGGAAACGGGCGGATCCGGCTGACCGGCTCCGCCCGAGGACGCAGACGTGGCGACGGGGCGGACCGTCAGTTCTTCTTGGCCGGCGCCTTGTCGGCGGGCTTGTCGACGGACTTCTGCTTGCGCTTAAAGGTCTTCGACATGTTGCCCCACAGCTCGATGGGCACGCCGTTCTTGCGCATGATGATGCCCTGCTGGATCACCGAGAGGGTGTTGTTCCAGGTCCAGTACAGCACCAGGCCGGCCGGGAAGGACGCCAGCATGAAGGTGAAGATCACCGGCATCCAGTTGAACAGCATCGCCTGGGTTTCGTCGGTCGGCGCCGGGTTCATCTTCATCTGGACCCACTGGCTGACGCCCATCAGGAGCGGCAGCAGGCCGATCATCAGCAGATGGGGCGGCGTCCAGGGGATCAGGCCGAACAGGTTGAAGATGGTGGTCGGATCCGGGGCCGAAAGATCGCGGATCCAGCCGAAGAAGGGCGCATGCCGCATCTCGATGGTGACGAACAGCACCTTGTAGAGGGCGAAGAACACCGGGATCTGCACGACGATCGGAAGACAGCCGGACAGCGGGTTGATCTTCTCCTTCTTGTACAGCTCCATCATCGCCTGCTGCTGCTTCATCCGGTCATCGGGGAAGCGTTCGCGAAGCGCCACGAGCTCGGGCTGCACCTTCTTCATCCGGCTCATGGACTCGTAGGACTTGTTCGCCAGCGGGAAGAACACCGCCTTGACGAGCACGGTCACGAGCAGGATGGCGACACCGAAGTTGCCAACCAGATGGTAGAGCCAGTCGATCAGGAAGAACATCGGCCTGGTGAGGAAGTAGAACCAGCCCCAGTCGATCAGCCGGTCGAAGCGGTCGATCTTGAGATCGCTCTGATAGGCGTTGATGATCGACACCACCTTGGCGCCGGCAAACAGCTTGGCGCCGGCCTCGCCGCTGGCGCCGGGCGCGATGGTGAGGGCGTCGCCCAGATATTCCGCCTGGAAGCGCTCCTTCTGGGCGCCGCTTGCCGGGGTGTGGACGAAGCGCGGCGTGAAGGCGGTGCCCGGGGTCGGCACCAGGGTGGCAGCCCAGTACTTGTCGGTGATGCCGAGCCAGCCCTCGGTGGACTTCGGCCCGTTCATCTGCCCTTCCTTCTGGAGGGCGGAATATTTCTCTTCCTTGAGGCCGGCCTCGCCCCACACGCCGATCATGCCTTCATGCAGCACATAATAGCCGGCAGTGTGCGGCAGGCCATGACGCGAGATCAGGCCGTAGGGGTAGAGGGTCACGGTCTCGCCGGAGGTGTTGGCCACCGTGTCCCTGACCGAGAACATGTAGTTCTGGTCGATGGAAATCACCCGGGTGAAGACGAGGCCGGCGCCGTTGTCATAGGTCAGCGTCAGCGGGGTCTCGATGGTCAGCTTCGCGTCCGGAGCGGCGGTCCACACCGTGTTGGCGGTGGGCAGCGTCACCTTGGCGCCGGCATCGGTCACGAAGCCATATTCCGCATAGAACGGATCGGCCGTGCCCGAGGGCGACAGCAGCACGATGACCGGGCTCGTGGGATCGACCGTCTCGCGATAGTCGTTGAGCCGCACATCGTCGATGCGCGCGCCGCGCAGGTTGATGGAGCCGGAGACCTTCGCCGTGGCGATCGGCACCCGCGGCGCGGCGGCCAGCGCCTCGCCCCGGTCGGCGGGCGTGGCCGGGCCTGCGGGGGTGGCCGGTGCGCTCGGAGCCTCCGGGGTCCCGGTGGTCGAGGCGGCAGTGGTCGCGGGCACCGGCGCCGGGGTGTGCTTCGGCGCGAAGAAGTAGCTCCACCCGATGAACACCAGGATGGAGAGGGCGATCGCGAGGATGAGGTTCCGTGTCTCGGAGGCCATCAGTCCGTCTCGGGCTCAGGAAGGGGAGGGGGCGGAGCCGCGCCGGCGCTTGCCGCCGGCCGGGGCCGATGCCTGCCGGGCCAGCGCCCGGCGGAGATCGGAAACGAGGTCCCCGAAGGGCTCCGAGAGAGCGGCGCGGCGACCGATCAGCACATAGTCGTCGCCCAAGCGGGCGGCGTCGGCTGCCTCAGCGATCGCGGCCCTCAGCCGGCGGCGGATGCGGTTGCGCTCCGTGGCCGTGCCGATCTTCTTCGTGACCGTGAACCCGACCCGGGCCGGGTGCGCGTCGCCCGCAGGACCGAGGGCCTGCAACGCGAACGCGCGCCGATCCACACGGCGGCCCTGAGCCACCGCGAGGAATTCGGCGCGCTTCTTGAGCCGTCCGAGCGGCGTCGGCCCTGCCACCGGCGTCCGGGGTTCGCCGGTCATCGAGCGGATCAGGCCGACAGGCGCTTGCGGCCGTGGGCGCGGCGACGGTTCAGCACCAGACGGCCACCAACGGTGGACATGCGGGCGCGGAAGCCATGGCGGCGCTTGCGGACGATCTTGCTCGGCTGGAAGGTACGCTTCGTCATGGGTCAAACTCGCCTCATCTGGGGGCAGAGGGCCCGGCCCGGCCGGTGTCCGTCACATATCCCCCGAGGCGTCCTCTAGATCAAGGGCTGCGGGCGTCTCGGTCGTCGGCACGGACGGCCTCGACCGGGCCCGTGCGCAGAACCTGTGGTGCCGGGGCCGCATCGCTCCGCCTCTCGTCCGCCCCCGGCACAGCCGAAGACAGAGAAAGGGCGGCTCCGACCCGATCCCGTCGTCGCGCCGGCTTATAGGGGGCGCCGGCCTGCAAGTCAACGCGGGGGGGAGGGCGCGATCGGGCAAGCGCCCCGGGATCCGGGGCTTTTGCCGCAGGGGACCGGGTGCGCCGAACGGGGAATCGCCGCGGCCCGGCGCCCCGGCCGGGGATTCGCCCCCGTCGCATAGGGGGTCGACGGGGCTTGAAGCGGGGCGCGTTTTCGCCTTGTCTCGGAATCCGGACGGGACGATAGGAACGGTGCGGACGAGCCCCGCGCCGGGATTCGGGAGCTGTCCCGCGGGGACCGGACCGGACGGGTCGACGACAGGATCGAGGGAGCTGGAGCCGAGTGGGCGAGGAACGCGAAGGCAAGGCCGGAGAAGGCACGTCCGCAGGGGCGCCGTCTGGCGCTGCCCGCACGCCCGCCCCGCGCGGACCGGTGGTGATGGTGTTCGATTCCGGCATCGGTGGCCTCGGCGTGCTCGCGGCCATCCGGGTGAAGCTGGCCGCCGCCGAGTTCGTGTTCGTCGCCGATGATGCCGGCTTCCCCTACGGGGCCTGGGAGGAGGCGCCGCTCGTCGTGCGCATCGTCTCGCTGGTGTGCGAGCTGGTCGATACCTTCCGCCCCGACGTGCTGGTGATCGCCTGCAACACGGCCTCCACCCTGGTGCTGCCGGCGCTGCGCGCCGCCCTCAAGATCCCGGTGGTCGGCACCGTGCCCGCCATCAAGCCGGCGGCCGAGCACACCCGGTCCGGCTATGTCTCCGTGCTCGCCACCCCGGGCACCGTGAAGCGCGACTATACCCGCGCCCTCATCGAGAAATTCGCCGCCCATGTCTGGGTGCGCCTCGTCGGCTCCGACCGGCTGGCCGAGATGGCGGAAGCCTATGTGCGCGGCGGCGAGGTGGACGAGGCGGCGGTCGCCGAGGAAATCCGCCCGGCCTTCCTGGAGCGCAACGGCCGGCGCACCGACGTCGTGGTGCTGGCCTGCACCCATTATCCCTTCCTCGCCCCGGTGTTCGACCGGGTGGCGCCCTGGGCCGTCGAGTTCATCGATCCGGCCGAGGCGATCGCGCGGCGGGTGGAACATGTGCTGGGCGAGCAGCTCGGCCCCCGGGCGGCCCGTGCCGCCATCCCGACGGCCGCCCCGCCCATGGGCGTCGCCGTCTTCACCTCCGGCCGGCGCCCGGAGCCGGATCTGGAACGGCTGCTCGTCTCCCACGGGCTGAAATGGGCGCGGCTCGGCTGAGCAGGGGGCTTAGAGCAATGATCTTGCGCATTTTCTTCACGCGAACCGGCATCCGCTTCGCTTGAAAATGCTCTAGCCCGCAACCCTGACCGTCGGCCCGAAGATCTCCTCGAACGCTTCCCGCAGCGCGATGTCGGCATCGTCCATGGTCACCGGCAGGCCGAGGTCGACGAGGCTGGTCACGCCATGGTCGGAGATGCCGCACGGCACGATGCCGCCGAAGTGCGACAGGTCCGGCTCGACATTCAGCGCCACGCCGTGAAAGCTCACCGAATGGCGGATGCGGATGCCGAGGGCGGCGATCTTGTCTTCCACGTCGGCGCCGCGGTCCGGCCGGCGCACCCAGACGCCCACCCGGTCCTCCCGGCGCTCGCCGCGCACATGGAAGGCCCACAGGGTCCGGATCAGCCATTCCTCCAGCGCCGCCACGAAGGCGCGCACGTCCGGCCGGCGGCGCTTGAGGTCGATCATCACATAGGCCACCCGCTGGCCCGGCCCGTGATAGGTGAACTGGCCGCCGCGGCCGGTGCGGTGGACCGGAAACCGGTCCGGCGAGATGAGGTCGTGGAAGTCGGCGCTGGTGCCGGCGGTATAGAGCGGCGGATGCTCGACCAGCCACACCCGTTCGGCAGCCGCCCCCTTCGAGATCGCCTCGGCGCGGGCCTCCATCTCGGCGACGGCCTGCGCATAGTCGGTGAGCCCGTCGGCGACCACCCATTCCACCGGCGGCGCATCGGGCACGGCGGGCAGGAAGCGGGCGGCGAGTTCGGCACGGGGCGGCATCGTCATCGGAAAGACTCCAGAGTTCCGTTTTCCTTTCGCGCCAATCGGGCCCGAGGGCAAGGATCGGCCGGTGCGGTCGCCGGTCCGTGCGCCGCCTTGTCCTGCGTGGCGGCAGGACCGGCCGGGCCTCTCCAAAAATGACCGTTGACCGGGGATGGACCGCAGCGTAAAGGCCGCGCCGGGACACCCTTCCCCAACGAAGGGCGCCCATCTGGAAGGATGGTCAAAAAGATGACAGCGACGACGAAGCCGGCCCAGCGTCCGGTGAACCCGAACTATTCGTCCGGCCCGTGCGCGAAGCGGCCCGGCTGGTCGCTCGAAGCCCTGAAGGGCGCGCCCCTCGGCCGCTCCCACCGCGCCAAGATCGGCAAGGACAAGCTGAAGCAGTCGATCGAGCTGACCCGCTCGGTGCTCGGCATTCCGGCCGACTATCGCATCGGCATCGTGCCGGCCTCCGATACCGGCGCCGTCGAGATGGCGCTGTGGTCGCTGCTGGGCGCCCGTCCCGTCGACATGCTGGCCTGGGAATCCTTCGGCGAGGGCTGGATCACCGACGTGGTGAAGCAGCTGAAGCTGGCCGATGCCCGCCTCATCAAGTCCGGCTATGGCACGCTGCCCGACCTGACCCAGGTCGACTTCTCCCATGACGTCGTCTT
>JBBSSF010000150.1:0-7656 GCA_038242345.1 Hyphomicrobiales bacterium | reverse complement strand
CCCCAAGTCGCTCCGGATGGACTGTCGCGATGATCTGGTCCTGCGGGCCCCCGTCCCCCGGTTCGACTTGGATGAACTCCGGTCTGCGGGACAGGACGGCCGGGAGATCACACGGACGGTGCCGGACGTCATGCCCGTGACGGGCCCGCCCGCGCATCGCCGTCCCCCGGCCCGATCACGGGGCAGCCGGACGGATGCGGATGGTGTTCACGATGCGCATCATTTCTGCTTCAGAGATCAGCTTTTCATCGGCAGGCCACTCGGCGCTGATAGTGACAAACCAGCCATCGACAGGCACCGCCCAAAGCCGCGCCACTCCGCGCTGGTGCCGTCCATCCGACAGATGAAGCACATAACGCATGGTGACCTCAGCCGCCGGATAGCCGGAGATAGTCGTCTTCCGTGCCGGCGCACCGGGCTCGACATCGTTCAACATTTTCATAAAATCATATAACACACCATCAAGATACATGCCCGCTCCCATATAATTTGCAATTTTTGCATCAGATATGCGAACAGAAATGTTCGGATTCAGAAAATTGACAGGCTCACGATACTTTGAATATAAATATAATCGACCTGAGTCAGGTCTTTTCGTAGCCTTTACTCCATAGTCCGTGTAAATAGGCTCCGAATAGGGACCGGACAGCAACTCCTGCAGCGTCGTCACCACCCAGCCTTTTGGCTTCGGGAATTCGATCCGTGCGACAAGAGCAGGGTCCGGCTGTGGCGCGCGCGTCGTCGTGCAGGCGGACAGGAGGGTGGCGGCGACCATCATCAGGATGGCCAGAGCAGCGCGCATGGGGGTCTCCGACGGCTCGCGCAACGGGTGTGTCGACGAGAGAAGCACGACGCGCGCGGGGGCCACAAGCCACGCGCGAGAATCCCGCCTTGCGCACGCCTCCCGACGGTTCATCCCGCCGATGCGATCATCCGCTCTGGGACAGCAGACGCCGGTAGGGGGTCGAGCGGCTGACGCCCAGCCTCTTTGCGGCGCGGGAGACATTGCCGCCTTCGGCAGCAAGCGCGGCGCGCATGGCCTCCCGGGCAATGGCAGCCAGAGCGCCCCCGTCCGGCCCCCGGGCGGCGGGCGCCTCGGCGGGGAGCGCCGGCGCGGCGGCGGGGCGGGCGGCGGGCTCCGCCGCGCAGAAGTCGAGGATTTCCGCCGGCAGGGCCTCCGGCGGCAGCGGCCGGCCGGGATCGGCCAGCGCCATCAGCGCCCGGAGCAGCCCGACGAGCTGGCGGAAATTGCCCGGCCACGGATAGCGCGCCAGACGGGCCAGGGTCTCCGGCATCAGCGCGATGCCGGCCGCCGGTCCGCCCAGGCGCTCCCACAGGGTCGAGACCAGCGCCTCGCGGTCGCCATGGGCGCGCAGCGGCTTCAGGCCGACCGTATATTGAGCGATGCGGAAATAGAGATCCGAGCGGAAGCTGCCCTCCTCCACCCGCTGGGTCAGCGCCCGGTGGGTGGCGCACAGGAGGGCGAAATCCACCTTCACCGGCCGGCCGCCACCGAGCGGCACCACCTCGCGCTCCTGCAGGACGCGCAGCAGCCGGGCCTGGAGCGACAGCGGCATGTCGCCGATCTCGTCGAGGAACAGGGTGCCGCCATCGGCCTCGCGCAGCAGCCCCTTCGCCCCCTGGCGCCGGGCGCCGGTGAAGGCGCCCTCCTCATAGCCGAACAGCTCGGACTCGATCAGCCCTTCCGGCAGCGCCGCGCAGTTGACGGCGATGAAGGGCCGGCCGGCCCGGGCGCTGCCGCCATGGACGGCCCGGGCGAACACCTCCTTGCCCGCCCCGGTCTCGCCCTGGATCAGCACCGGCACATCGGCATCATGCAGGCGCACGGCCCGGGCCAGCGCCGCCTCGGCATCGGCCTGAAAGATCGGCGCCGCCGCCCCGCGAACCACGGGGACCACAGGCGCGACCGGAGCCGACGGAGCCGAGGACCGGCCCGCCGGCACGCTGCGCACCGGGCTCGGCATCCGGCTTTCCAGCCGGCCGACCATCTCGCCGCCGCGGGCAAGCTTCAGCGTGGCCACGCTCTCCCCCGGCCGCACCCGGCCGGCAAAGAGATCGCCATAGCGCCGCCGCCCGAGCACGCCGAAATCCAGCCCGAACAGCGCGAGGCCATGGCGGTTGGCCGCCACCAGCCGGTCATCCTCGAAGACGAGAATGCCTTCCCGCGGCGTGCCCAGAAGGGCCGGATCGCCATGGACGCGCACGATCTCGGTGCGCTCGAAGCCCTCGTCGAACTGGCGGTGCTCGATCTGGTCGACGGCAAGCCGCACCAGAGCCAGCGCATGGGTGCGCGCCTCCGAGGCCGGACCGGAGAAATCCAGCACGCCGAGCAGGTCGCCCGTCGCCCCCAGGATGGGCGCGGCCGAACAGGAAAGGATGCGGTGGGGGGCGAAATAATGCTCCGAGCCCTGCACCGTGATCGGCCGGCGCTCGAACAGGGCCGTGCCCACGGCATTGGTGCCCGTGGTCGCCTCGCCCCAGGGGACCCCGGGGCGCAGCGCCACCCGGGCGGCGCGGTCGGCAAATTCGGGATGGCCGAGGGTGTCGAGGATCAGTCCGTCGGCATCGGTCAGGATGGCGAGCGCCCCGGTGGAGCGGCCCTCCACATGCAGCGCCTCCACCTCGGGCCGGCACAGGCGACGGATGCGCTCGTTGCGCTCCACCAGCTCGCGCAGCTCCGCGCCGCTCATCGGCTCGACGCGCAGCGGCGCCGTGTCATTGAGACCCAGTTCGGCACAGCGGCGCCAGGAGCGCAGGATGGGGGCCGGCACCAGATCGTCCGGCGGCGGGCCGCCTTCCAGGACGCGGCGGCGGGCCGTGCGGACAGCCTCGTCCGGCACGCGACTCCCGGGCAAAAGTGCCATCGCGCATCCTCCCGTCTCGACTGTCGCAGGGACTGTCCCGTGAGTGTTTCATTCTGCGACACTTGTCGCGCGTGTCGTTGAGGCCATCCTACATCCACTCCCCCGCCCTCGGACAGCCCCCGCCGCCGATCCGCACACTGCCGCGCCCGCAATCGCACAAGAGGAAGATCCGCCAGAGACTTCCCGCGGCGCAACAACGTTCCCGGGTTCTCGCCGGGCACTCTGGCACGCCGGTTGCGATGAGAGAGGCGAATTCCCGGGCGGCAGCGTCGAGGGTCGGCTCCGGGGGTCGACGAGAAGAAGAACAGATATCCATCAGGTCCGCGACAAGACGGACCGGCAGGAGGAAGCAGATGAACAAGCCGGAATTCCTGGGCACGACCGCGCGTCCGCCGTTTGCCGCCCGCTATGACAACTTCATCGGTGGTGGCTGGGTGGCGCCGGCCGAGGGTCGTTATTTCACCAATACGTCGCCGATCACCGGCCAGCCGGTGTGCGAGATCGCCCGCTCGACCAAAGAGGACATCGAGGCGGCGCTGGACGCCGCCCATGCGGCCAAGGATTCCTGGGGCCACACCGCGCCGGCCGACCGGGCCCGCATCCTGCTGAAGATCGCCGACCGGATGGAGGAGAATCTCGATCTCCTCGCCACCGCCGAGACCTGGGACAATGGCAAGCCGATCCGCGAGACCACGCTCGCCGACATTCCGCTGGCCATCGACCATTTCCGCTATTTCGCCGGCTGCGTGCGCTCCCAGGAAGGCTCCATCGGCGAGATCGACGACGACACCATCGCCTATCATTTCCATGAGCCGCTGGGCGTGGTCGGCCAGATCATCCCGTGGAACTTCCCGCTGCTGATGGCGTGCTGGAAGCTGGCGCCGGCGATCGCCGCCGGCAACTGCGTGGTGCTGAAGCCGGCCGAGCAGACGCCGGCCTCCATCATGGTGCTGGCCGAGCTGATCGCCGACATCCTGCCGCCGGGCGTTCTCAACATCGTCAACGGCTTCGGTCTGGAAGCCGGCAAGCCGCTCGCTTCCTCGCCGCGCATCGCCAAGATCGCCTTCACCGGCGAGACGACGACGGGCCGGCTCATCATGCAGTATGCCAGCCAGAACCTCATTCCGGTGACGCTGGAACTGGGCGGCAAGTCGCCGAACATCTTCTTTGCCGACGTGGCGGCCGAGGATGACAATTTCTTCGACAAGGCCGTGGAAGGCTTCGTGATGTTCGCCCTCAACCAGGGCGAAGTCTGCACCTGCCCGAGCCGGGCGCTGATCCAGGAATCCATCTACGACAAGTTCATGGCCCGGGCGATCGAGCGCGTGAAGGCCATCATCCAGGGCCACCCGCTGGATCCGGCGACCATGATCGGCGCCCAGGCGTCATCGGAGCAGATGGAGAAGATCCTCTCCTATATCGACATCGGCCGGCAGGAAGGCGCGGAAGTGCTGACCGGCGGCGCCCGGGCCGAACTCTCCGGCGACCTCTCCGGCGGCTTCTATGTCCAGCCGACGGTGCTGAAGGGCCACAACAAGATGCGGGTGTTCCAGGAGGAAATCTTCGGCCCCGTGGTGGCGGTCACCACCTTCAAGACCGACGAGGAAGCCCTCCACATCGCCAACGACACCCTCTACGGGCTCGGCGCCGGCGTGTGGACCCGGGACGGAACCCGGGCCTACCGCTTCGGCCGCGCCATCCACGCCGGCCGCGTGTGGACCAACTGCTATCATGCCTATCCGGCCCATGCCGCCTTCGGTGGCTACAAGCAGTCGGGCATCGGTCGTGAAACCCACAAGATGATGCTCGATCACTATCAGCAGACGAAGAATCTCCTCGTCTCCTACTCTCCCAAGAAGCTTGGCTTCTTCTGATCCCCCCATCCCGGCGCCGTTCCGCCCTGGATCCGGCGCGGGGATGTTCGAGCCGGCTGCCTGGCCCCCGCTGTCCGCGCGGGGGAGAGGCCCGGTGGACCGTCGAGCCGTCCTCACTCCGGCTTTCCCCGGTCCGGGAGCCAAGCGACCGCGCCGGAGGACCGGAGCCGACACTCCGGTCCTCCGGCCTCCCCGTTCCGGATGGAGCTGCCCGTCCGGAAGAGCTGGAAAATGACGATCCGCCGTCCGGCAAGGGACGGACAGGAAGCGACGGCAACAGGCACACCTGATACCAGGCGCACGAAGTGCTGACCGCACCGGGCGCCTGTAGAACAGCAGATTTCTCATATGCTCCAAAGGCATGAGCGAGTCAGGCCGGCGCGGTCGGCCCGGCCGACACGGTCCGGAGCGGCGACGCCTCTTCCCCCGTCGCCGTTCCCGCCTGCCGCACCGGTCCGGAGCGCGATCCCGGACCGGTGCGGGTTTTCTTCCCGTCTTTTGCCCGCTCCGGAGGTTCCCATGACCGATGCCCCGCCGCGGGTGACCGCAACGCCTGCCGCGCTTGCCCTGATCGACACCCTCATCGCCGAGCACGGCCCGGTGCTGTTCCATCAGTCCGGCGGCTGCTGCGACGGGTCCTCGCCCATGTGCTATCCGCAGGACGACTACACCGTCGGCGAGGCCGATGTGCGCCTTGGCGAGATCGGTGGCGCGCCGGTGTTCATCTCCGCCTCCCAGTTCGCCTACTGGAAGCACACCCAGCTCATCATCGACCTGGTGCCCGGCCGCGGCGGCATGTTCTCGCTGGAAAATGGCCGCGAGGTGCGCTTCCACACCCGCTCGCGGCTGTTCAGCGATGCCGAAGCGGATCTGCTGGAAGGCGCCGAGACCGCGGCGTCCTGACGGCTGCCGGGCGCCGCAGGCGCCGGGGGGACCGGAGGCCCCGCAGGAAGAGGCGCGCTGCCGCCTCCATTCCGGGCTTTGGTCGCGGCCGAAAATTCGCTACCCATCGGACATGCTCCCGCCGGCGGATGGCGGGAACAGCCGAAGCGGGGGATGGCGATGGCGACGGTGGATCTCAACTCCGATCTCGGCGAGGGCTTCGGCGCCTATGTCTGCGGCGACGACGCGGCCATGCTCGCCATCGTTTCCAGCGCCAACATCGCCTGCGGCTTTCATGCCGGCGACCCCGACGTGATGGCCGCCACCTTCCGGACGGCGAAGGCCGCCGGCGTCTCGGCCGGGGCCCATCCGGGCTATGCCGACCTGCAGGGCTTCGGCCGGCGACGCATTCCGCTGACGTCCGGGGAAGTCGAGACGCTCGTCGCCTATCAGGTGGGCGCAGCAATCGGCATGGCGGCGCTGGCCGGCCACCGCATCAGCCATGTGAAGGCCCACGGGGCGCTCGCCAATGTCGCCGCCGCCGACCGGTCGGTGGCCGATGCCGTTGTCCGCGCCGTGAAGGCGGTGGATCCGTCCCTCGCCTTTCTGGCGATCGCCTGTTCCGAGCAGGTGGCGGCCGGCGAGGCGGCGGGGCTCAGGACCGTCTCGGAAATCTATGCCGACCGCGGCTATGCCGAGGATGGCCAGCTCGCCGCGCGCGGCACCCCGGGCGCCCTCGTCACCGATCCGGAAGAAGCGGCCGAGCGGACCCTGCGCATGATCGGGGACGGCGCCATCCTCACCCTTTCGGGCCGACGCCTGCCGGTGCGCATCGAATCCGTCTGCGTCCACGGCGACAATCCCCATGCGGTGGCGGCCGCCCGGCTGCTGCGGGCGCGGCTGACGGCAGCCGGGCTCACCATCGCCCCGTTCGCCCGGTGAGCGGCATGGCCTCCTTCCGGCTGCTCGACAGCGGCGAGACCATGCTGGTGGTCGAGTTCGGCACCCGGATCGACCCGGCCGTAAACGCCCGGGTGCTGGCGCTCGACGCCGCCTTCCGCCGCGCCGCCCTGCCCGGCGTCATCGAGACCGTGCCGACCTTCCGCTCGCTGGCCATTCATTATGATCCCCTGCGCCTCCCCCGGGAGCGGCTGGCCGACGCCGTCACCCGGCTGGAGACCGAGGCCGAGCACACCCCGGACGCCCGGAGGCTGTGGACGGTGCCGGTGTGCTGCGCCGCGCCGTTCGGCGAGGATCTGGCGGAGGCCGCCAGCCGGCTCGGCCTCGCCCCGGAGGTGGTGGTCGCGCGGCTCTGCGCCGGCCGCTACCGGCTGGCGATGTATGGCTTTGCCCCGGGCTTTGCCTATCTCTCCGGCCTGGATCCGGCACTGGCGATCTCGCGCCGCACCACGCCGCGCCCGCCCCATCCGCCTGATGCCATCATGATCGGCGGCGGCATGGCGGCGATCGCCAGCGTGCCCATGCCCACGGGCTGGTGGGTGCTCGGCCGCTCGGCGGAGCGCATGTATGTCCCCGGACGCGCGCCGGAATTCCTGATCGGCGTGGGCGACGACATCCGCTTCGAGTCCGTCGACGCGGCCACCTTCTCCGCCCTTTCCGCCCGGGTGGCGGCGGGCGGGATCATCGCCCGGGTCACGGAGGAACCGGCATGAGCGGACAGCTCGTCGTCCTCTCCGCCGGCCCCGGCGTGACGGTGCAGGATGCCGGCCGGCACGGCTTCCTGCGCTATGGCGTCACCGTCGCCGGGCCGATGGACCCGGCCGCCTTCGCCCTTGCCAACCGCGCCGCCGGCAACCCGGCCGGGGCGGCGGCAATCGAGATTTCGCTGGGCGGTCTGGAGCTCACGGCCGACGGCGCGCCGGTGGATGTGGCGCTCGCCGGCGGCGCCTTCGACATCCGCCTCGATGGCCGCCCCCTGCCGGAGGCCGTGGCGCTGAAGCTGATGCCGGGACTGCGCCTGACGGTGAAATCCGGCCTGGCCGGGGCGTGGTGCT
>JBBSSF010000149.1:0-7673 GCA_038242345.1 Hyphomicrobiales bacterium | reverse complement strand
TTGCCGCCGGCGTGCGGCCCTGCACCGGCGCGCTGGTGGTGCTGGTGTTCGCGCTGTCCCAGGGCCTGTTCGTGGCCGGTGTCGCCGCGGCGCTGATGATGTCGGTGGGAACGGCGGTAACTGTCGCCGTGCTCGCCCTCATGGCCGTCGGCGTCAAGGGCGTGGCCGGCCGGCTGGCGGGGCCAGAGGGCACCATGGCGATTGTCGTTCACCGGGTGATCGAGGGCATCGGCGCGCTGATCGTGCTGCTGGTCGGCCTCACCTTGCTGGGCGCCCAGTTCGCCCCCGCCGCCGGCGCCGGCACCGCCTTCGGCTGACGGGGCCTTGTCCCCGTCGCTCCGGCGCACGGAAGAGCGCTCCGCATTATCGGGAGCGCGCATATTCAGGCGAACCGGTATTCCCGTCGTCTGCAAATGTCCCGGACGCCCGGTCCCCTTGCCGTCCGGACCGGGTCCCGGCCGATCACGCAGCCGTGTTCGCTGTCCGCCCATCCTTTTGCGGCGCGAAACTTGACGCCCGGCGGGGCGGCTCTCATATCATGCGAATGAACGTTCGCTCGCGGATCTGATACCAAAGATCCTCGAAGACGACTCTTTGGTATTCCGATGCAGATTTCCCATGTCCCTGGGGCATATGGGAAATCTGCTGATCTTCAGGCGCTAGAGCATTTTCAAGCGAAGTGGATACCGGTTCGCATGAAGAAAATGCGTCACCTCAATAATCTAGAGCGCTTTCCGGTGAGCCGGAGCGAACGGAAAACGCTCTAAGGTGCGGTCAGCACTTCGTGCGCCTGGTATGATCCGTCCAGACCGGAAATCCGGGGATTTCCGGTGCCGCGGTCGTGTGCGCCTGAGGCATGGGGAGACGGGATGGGGTGCTTTCCTTCGACAGGGGCCGCAGACGGGGCGGCGGAGCGGGCCGATCCGCGCCGGCGCATCCTGGAGGCGGCCATCCGCTGCTTCCTGCGCAACGGATTTCACAGCGCTTCCATGCAGATGATCTGTGCCGAGGCGCGGATGAGCCCGGGCAGCGTCTACCGCCATTTCCGCTCCAAGGACGAGATCATCGGCGCGATTGCCGAGATCGAGCTGGAGCAGGGCGCCTGCCTGTTCGAGCCCCTGCATCAGGCGGCGGATCCGGTGCGCGGGATCGTCCAGCTGGCCGATGACTATCTGCGTTCGGTGGCGGCCAGTCCCGAGGGCGACCTGTGTGCCGACGTGATGGCCGAGGCACGGCGCAGCCCGGCGGTGAAGGCGCTGTTTGCGCGAAACATTGCCAAGGTACGAGGAGAGATGGAGACGGCCATCCGGCGTGGTCAGGAAAGTGGCCATGTCGATCCGGATCTCGATCCGCGACTGGCCGCGGCCCTTCTCAACGCGCTGGGCGATGGCCTGTGCGCCCACATGGCCCTGGATCCGGAGCTGGCCCCGGATCGGGTCGGGCCGCTTCTGGGCCTCTTTGCCGAGCGCTTCCTGCGGCCGCCTTCTCCCGGGCGGTCCGATCCATGAGGATTTTGATGTCCGCTTGTTCCTCCCTTCGCGCCCGGGCCCTGGTGGCGGGGCTTGTGGCTGGTCTGGGGATGGCGCCGGTGGCAGAGGCCGCCGATGCCGCGGCCACGCCGGCCGCACCGCGCCCGCCCTCCATCACCGTCAGCCCGGCGGCCAGCGGGACGCTGGTGGAGACCGTCGTCGTCACCGGCTCGCTGGTGCCGCGCGACGAGGTGCTGGTGATCCCCGAGATCGACGGCCTGTCGGTGCAGGAAATCCTGGCCGAGGAGGGCGACCGGGTGACGGCCGGGCAGGTGCTGGCGCGGCTGTCCCAGGACAGCCTCAAGATCGCCATCACCCAGAATGACGCCCAGATCCAGAAGGCCGATGCGGCGATCGCCCAGGCCGAGACCGCCATTCCGGAATATCAGGCCAATTATGAGCAGGCGCAGAAATCCTTCGAGCGCGCCCGCGAGCTCAACAAGTCCGGGGTGACCTCGGCCGATGTCTACGAGCAGCGGCAGGCTCTTGCCCGCGCCGGCTTCGCCCGGCTGAATGCCGCCCAGGAGGCGCTGCGGCTGGCCCGGGCCGACAAGGCCGTGTCGCTCGCCCAGCGCGATGACTTGATGCTGAAGCTCGCCCGCACCGAGATCCGCGCGCCATCCGCCGGCCTCATCAGCCGCCGCACGGCCCGGGTCGGCGCGGTGGTCGGCACCGCCAGCGATCCGCTCTTCCGCATCATCGCCGATGGCGCCATCGAGCTGGAGGCGGCGGTGCCGGAAACCGTGCTGGCGCGGCTGGCCACCGGCCAGCCCGCCCGGGTTCTGCCGGCCGGCCGCGAGGAGCCGCTGCCCGGCACCGTGCGGCTGGTCTCGCCGGAGGTGAACGCCACGACCCGGCTCGGCCGGGTGCGCATCGCTCTTGAGACGTCCGATGGTCTGGCGGTGGGTGCCTTTGCCCGGGCCCGGGTGGAAACGGCCCGCCGCAACGGCATCGTCGTGCCGCTCTCGGCGCTGCTCTATGGCCATGATGGCACCAGCGTGCAGGTGGTGAAGGACGGCGTGGTCGACACCCGTCCGGTCACCGTGGGGCTTGCTGCCTCCGGTCAGGCGCTTCTGACCGAAGGTCTGGCCGAAGGGGAGAGCGTGGTGGTCGTCTCCGGCACCTTCCTGCGGGAGGGCGACCGGGTGACGCCGGTGCCTGCCGCTCCCTGACATCCGCCCGTCCCTCCGCTGAGGCGGTTTCCTTTCCGAACGGGGTTTCCCCATGTCCCTGAACGTCTCGGCCTGGTCGATCCGCAAGCCGGTTCCCGCGCTGGTGCTGTTCGCCGTGCTCCTGCTGCTGGGGCTTGCGGCCTTCGCGAAGCTGCCCGTCACCCGCTTTCCCAATATCGACGTGCCGCTGATCTCGGTCACCGTCACCCAGTCGGGCGCCGCTCCGGCGGAGCTGGAAACCCAGGTGGCGCGCAAGGTCGAGGATGCGGTGGCCAACATCACCGGCGTCAAGCACGTGCTGACGACGCTGACCGACGGCCAGTCCTCCACCGTGGTGGAATTCCGGCTGGAGGTCGATTCCGACCGCGCCCTCAATGATGTGAAGGATGCGGTGGCCAAGATCCGGGCGGATCTGCCGAGCGATGTCGACGAGCCGGTGATCTCGCGCATCGACGTGGAATCCCAGGCCATCCTGACCTATGCCGTTACCGCCCCGACCATGACCCTCGAACAGGCCTCCTGGTTCGTGGACGATGTGGTGATCCGCAAGCTCCAGGGCCTCAAGGGCGTCGGCCGGGCCGAGCGCATGGGCGGCGTCACCCGGGAAATCCGCGTGGCGCTGGATCCCGACCGGCTGATGGCGCTGGGCATCACCGCGGCGGAAGTGAGCCGCCAGCTCAAGGCGACCAATGTCGATCTGGCCGGCGGCCGCGGCGAGGTGGGCGGCAAGGAGCAGTCCATCCGCACGCTGGCCGGCGCCCGCACCGTCGCCGATCTGGCCGAAACCCGCATCGTGCTGCCGGGCGGGCGCGAGATCCGGCTGGAGGATCTGGGCACCGTCACGGATTCCTACGAGGAGCCGCGCTCCTTCGCCCGTCTCGATGGCGAGACCCCGGTGGTCTCCTTCGCCGTGTTCCGGGCCAAGGGGGCGAGCGATGTGGATGTGGCCCGGGTCACCAGCCAGGCGATCGCCGAGCTGTCGGCGGCCCATCCGGATGTCAGCTACACCCTCATCGACGATTCCGTCAGCTACACCGTCGGCAACTATCACGCCGCCATGGGCACGCTGATCGAGGGTGCGCTGCTCTCGGTCATCGTGGTGTTCCTGTTCCTGCGCGACTGGCGGGCGACGCTGATCGCCTCGGTTGCCCTGCCGCTCTCCATCATCCCGGCCTTCTGGGTGATGGGCATGATGGGCTTCTCGCTCAATCTCGTCAGCCTGCTCGCCGTCACCCTCGTCACCGGCATCCTCGTCGACGATGCGATCGTGGAGATCGAGAACATCGTCCGGCACATGCGCATGGGCAAATCGCCCTATCGCGCCGCCATGGAGGCGGCCGACGAGATCGGCCTCGCCGTCATCGCCATCTCCATGACCATCGTGGCGGTGTTCGCGCCGGTGTCGTTCATGGGCGGCATCGCCGGGCAATATTTCAAGCAGTTCGGCCTCACGGTGGCGATCGCCGTGCTGTTCTCGCTGCTGGTCGCCCGCCTCATCACGCCGATGATGGCCGCCTATCTGATGCGGCCGCTGAAACACACCGAGGAGAAGGACGGCTGGGTGATGCGCCGCTATGTCGGCCTTCTGTCCTGGACCGTGCGCTTTCGCTTCGTGACGCTTCTGGCCGGCTTCGGCATCTTCATCGGCTCGATCATGGCGACGGGCCTGCTGCCCACCGGCTTCATTCCGGCCGAGGACATCGCCCGGGTCGTCGTCTCGGTGGAACTGCCGCCGGGCGTCACCCTCGATGACACCCGGGCGAAGACCGACCGGATCGTGCGCGAGCTCAGCCAGATCCCCGAGGTCGAACAGGTGTTCGTGCTCGGCGGCACCACGCCGACCGGCACCCGGGAGCTGCGCAAGGCCTCGGTCTATGTCCGTCTCGTCCCCAAGGGCGAGCGCGACCGCAGCCAGAAGCAGATCGAGGGCGAGATCACCGCCCGGGTCGCCACCATTCCCGATGTCCGGGCCTGGTATGTCAATGATCGCGGCGAGCGGGAGCTGTCGGTGGCGCTGCTCTCCGGCGATCCGGTGGCGCTGGCGGAGGCGGTGGGGCGGATCGAATCCGCCGTGCGCCGGCTGCCGGGCTTCTCCAACGTGGCCGCCGCCGCCGGCGTCGACCGGCCGGAAATCCTGATCCTGCCCCGGGCCGACGAGGCGGCGCGCTTCGGTGTGTCCACGGCGGCGATCTCGGAGGCCGTGCGGGTGGCCACCATCGGCGACGCCGATGCGCTGCTGCCCAAATATAATGTCGGCGACCGGCTGATCCCGATCCGGGTGCAGCTGGACGAGGCGGCGCGGGCCGATCTCGCCCTCGTGCGCGCCATGCCGGTGGCCGGCGGCAACGGCACGCTGGTGCCGCTGGCAGCTGTCGCCGACATCGCCTTCGGGCAGGGGCCGTCCTCCATCGAGCGCTATGACCGCGAGCGCCGGGTGGTGATCGGCGCCGATCTCGTCGGCGGGCTCACCCTCGGCGCGGCCCTCGACGAGATCTTCGCCCTGCCGGAGGTGAAGGAACTGCCGGCCGGCGTGCGCCTCCAGCAGAGCGGCGATGCCGAGATCATGGGCGAGGTGTTCTCCGGCTTCGCCCAGGCGATGGGGGCAGGCATCCTGATGGTGCTGGGCGTGCTGATCCTGCTGTTTGCCAGCCTGTTCCAGCCCGTCACCATCCTGCTCTCGCTGCCGCTGTCCATCGGCGGCGTGATCGCGGCGCTGCTCGTCACCGACAATCCGGTCTCCATGCCGGTGGTGATCGGCATCCTGATGCTCATGGGCATCGTCACCAAGAACGCCATCATGCTGGTGGATTTCGCGGTGGAGCGCATGGCCCATGGCATGGGGCGTACCGAGGCCATCGTCGATGCCGGCCGCAAGCGCGCCCGGCCGATCATCATGACGACCATCGCCATGGCGGCCGGCATGCTGCCCTCTGCGCTGGGCACGGGCGATGGCGGCGAGTTCCGCGCGCCGATGGCGATCGCGGTGATCGGTGGCCTGCTGGTCTCCACGGTGCTGTCGCTGGTGTTCGTGCCGTCCTTCTTCACGGTCATGGACGATATCGCCCGGGGCTCCGCCTGGCTGTTCGGCCGCTTCATCGGGCCGAAGGAGGAGCATCCGCCGGCAGGCGCTGCGCCCGCGGCGCCGTCAGCGCCCGCTTCTGGCGTCACGGCGTCGGGGGGGAGGCACGCGGCGGAGTGATACCGGGCACACGAAGTGCTGACCGCACCGTGCGCCTGAAGAACAGCGAATTTCTCATATGCTCCAATGGCATGAGAAATCCGCATTTGAATACCAAAGGGTCCTCTTCGAGGATCCTTGGGATGAGCCCAAAAGGCGCGGCCGCCCGGCGGCACGCGCAAACGCACATCCGGCGCGCGGGGTTCCCACCCCGCGCGCTTTTTTTGAAGTTTTCCCGTCCGATCTCTTCGCAGGTGCAAAAAGAAGGTCAGAATTGCTGCATCAGTCAGAGGCCGTGACGTAAAATATTTGTCATGTCGGGCTGAAAAGGGCATTTGCCGGCTTTGGTTTCGGAGGGAACTGTGCCATCATCTGTCTTGTCAACGCGGAGCAACATGGGAGACAGAAGTCCATGTCCATCGAGTCGCGGATCGTTGAACTGAAGAAGCGCCACGCCGCCCTGGAAAAGGAAATTGCGGTGGCAAAGCTCCATCCCAGCACCGATACGACTGAACTCTCTGCCCTCAAGCGGCGGAAACTCCAGATCAAGGAAGAAATCGTACGGCTTGATGCGCCGACGCGCCATTGACGGAGTGATGGACTGACGGCCTTGCGTTGAAACACCGGACAGGATGCCGGGATCGCGCGGGGCCAGGCGGCGGGAGCAGGCTTCCGCTGCGGCGGGCGGGCAGGCGGATCGGTTGGACGATCTGCCGCTCGCGGGGCCGGACGAAGCCCCGGATCGGACCCTCGGGGGCGGACAGCGGTTTTGGGGCTGTCTGCCACGCTGCGGCCACCGGGACATGGGGAGGGGCCAGCCGGTTCCGGCGGCTCTCTCCGGACAGGGAACCGAGGCGACGCAGGCCTGTCGCCTCCTCTGCCGCAGTGGCGGTGCGGGTTCATGACCTTGGCACGCGCGGGCCGCAGGGGACAGGCGCTGATCGAGCAGCGCGGGTTCATGTCCAGCCTGGTTGTCCGGGATCCCGGAAACAGATGACGCCGCGGACCGCATCCGGTTCGCGGCGTTTTTCGTTTCCGGGCCCTCCCGACGGTCCCTGAAAAGGCCCCTCCGGATTTCCGATGCGGATTTCCCATGTCCCTGGAGCGGATGGGAGATCCGCCGCCCTTCAGGGGCAGGGTGCGGTCAGCGCTTCGTGCGCCGGGTGCGATCGTTCGCCCCTGTCCGCGTGCGGCCCGGGACGGCGATCCCGTGCCCCGGACGTCGGGCGCTGCACAGGCCGGGAGGTGCCTCGACGGGGGGCGGATGGATTCGGCTCGGGGCCTCGGCGGGCTTTCAGCTGCGGAGGGAGGGCGAGACCCGGGGCGTGCCTGCAGGCGTCGGCTCGCGGCGGGCCTGACGGCGGGAGCGGGCGGCGAGGGTGAAGTCGAGCAGGCGGGCAAGCGCCAGCTGGGCGCCAAGGCCGGCGAGGATGAACAGGCCACCGGCCGCCGGGCTGCCATCGGTCTCGCGCATCACCACCTGTCCCATGATGGCGAGCACCGACCCGAAGCCGAACACGGCGAGGGAATGGCGCCCCAGGCGCGCAAGCGGGTTGGCCTCCGTCAGCCGGTCGAGCGCGGGGATGCGGATCATCGCCACCACATAGAACAGCGCGAGGGCATGGACGAGGCGCGGCAGCGACAGCACCTGCTTGTGGAAGAGATAGAGGAAATCCGGCACCGGCAGCAGGCCCGGGCTCGGGGCATAGCCGGTGAGGGCGGCAACCGCGCCGAGCCCGACGACGCCAAGGGCTGCCCAGAACAGCGCCGGATGATAGACGAGGGGGAGGCCCT
>JBBSSF010000148.1:0-7700 GCA_038242345.1 Hyphomicrobiales bacterium | reverse complement strand
GTCCTCGGCCGCCCGCACGATGGCGCGGCCGAAGCCCCTGTGGCGCACGGCCGGGTCGCAGGCCACATGATACCTGCCGCACGAAGTGCTGACCGCACCTTAGCGCCTGAAGAATAGCGGATTTCTCATATGCTCCAAGGACATAAGAAATCCGCATCGGGATACCAAAGAGTCCTCTTCGAGGATCTTTGGTATCAGGCCCCCGGGGAAACCGGACGCGGGATCGGCCCGCGTCCGGGGCTGGCGGGGAATCAGAGCCGCTCGAGGATCGCCGCGATGCCCTGGCCGCCGCCGATGCACATCGTCACCAGCGCATAGCGGCCGCCGGTGCGGTGCAGCTCGTAGATCGCCTTCGTCGTGATAATGGCGCCGGTGGCACCGATCGGGTGCCCGAGCGAGATGCCGGAGCCGTTCGGGTTCACCTTGGCCGGATCGAAGCCGAGCTCCTTCGACACCGCGCAGGCCTGGGCGGCGAAGGCCTCGTTGGCCTCGATCACGTCGATCTGGTCGAGGCTCAGGCCGGTGCGGGCGAGCACCTTGCGGGTGGCCGGCACCGGGCCGATGCCCATATGGTCCGGCTCCACGCCGGCATGGGCATAGCCGACCAGACGGGCGAGCGGGGCGAGGCCCTTCTTCTCGGCATAGCCGGCTTCCGCCAGCACCACGGCGGCGGCGGCGTCATTGATGCCGGAGGCGTTGCCGGCGGTCACCGAGCCGTCCTTCTGGAACACCGGCCGCATCTTGGAGAGCGTGTCCAGGGTGGTGTCGCCGCGCACGTGCTCGTCGGTATCGAAGATCACCGCGCCCTTGCGGGTGGAGATCTCGACGCCGACGATCTGCTCGCGGAAATAGCCGGCGGCAATGGCGGCGACGGCCCGGCGCTGGCTCTCGACGGCGAGCGCATCCTGCTCGTCGCGGCTGATGCCGTAGGTCCTGGCGACGTTTTCCGCCGTCACGCCCATGTGGATGTTCTGGAACGGATCGTGAAGGGCGGCGAGCATGAAGTCGGCGAGCTTGAAGTCGCCCATCTTCTGGCCCCAGCGCGGCACGTTGGAGACATAGAGGCCGCGGCTCATGTTCTCCGCGCCGGCGCCGATGGCGACATCGGCATCCCCGAGCGCGATGGCCTGGGCGCCGGAGATGATGGCCTGGAGGCCGGAGCCGCACAGCCGGTTGACGTTGAAGGCCGGCACTTCCTTGGGCAGGCCGGCATTCATGGCCGCGACGCGGCTCAGATAGGCGTCGCGCGGCTCGGTCGGAACCACGGTGCCCATGACGAGGTGGCCAACCTCAGCGGGCTCCACCTTCGAGTGCTCAAGGGCGGCCTTCACCGCAGTCGTCGCCAGCTGCGACAGCGGGACATCCTTCAGGCTGCCGCCAAAACTGCCGATGGCTGTCCGTCGGGCGCCGACGATCACGATGTCACGGGTCATTGTACTAGCCTTCCCTCGCGGGCAACGGGTTCCTGACGCCCCGGTTCTAGGGCAGGGACCCCGACTTGTTCAAGCCTCAGCTTCGGTGAAGGGTCGCAGGCGCACATATTCACATCCGAAAGCCGGCAAAGCCGTCCGGAAATCGAACGCTCTGCTGCTCTGCGACAAAAGGTGGCAATCGGCGCCTCTGCATCCGAACATTGAAGCTGTCAGGCGGACATGCTCAAATCAACCTTCGGGGGCGGCCCCACTATGCAGCAACCAGATTCGCAGGCCATGCGTCCGGAACGGTGTCGAATTCCGGGCAGGAGGAGAGAGTGAATGTCGTCGATCCCGGGCAATTCCTCGACGCGCGCGACACTGTCGGTCGGGCAGGTCTATTCATCCACGCTGACCTATAGCGGCGATACCGACTGGTACAAGGTCAGCCTGAAGAGCGGTCTGGACTATGGATTCAAAATTAGCGGGGACGGAAGCGCATCTGCCCTGCGGAATCCGGATATCCAGATCCTCAATCAGGATGGAAATGTAATTTCCGAGAAATTCACCTATTCCTCCACATCGGTAACGGACAGCGTGTCGATTGGCACGACGGGCACCTATTATGTGTCGGTTCTGGAAAGTTATGGTGGCACCGGCGCCTACAAGCTGTCCTGGCTCGGCAATGATACCGTGGTGCGCGACGCGACCACGACTGCGACCTTGGGCATAGGTCAGACGATCAAGAGTGCCGTCGATGTTTCGGGTGATGCCGACTGGTACAAGGTTTCCCTGAAGGCGGGTCTCGACTATGGTTTCAAGGTGAGCGGAGACGGAAGCGCATCTTCTCTGCAGAATCCGGATATCCAGATCCTCGATCAGGATGGAAATGTAATTTCCGAGAAATTCACCTATTCCTCCACATCCGCAGTGGACAACGTGTCGATTGACACGACGGGCACCTATTATGTGTCGGTTCTGGAAGGGGATCATGGCACCGGCGCCTACAAGCTGTCCTGGCTTGGCAATGATACCGTGGTGCGCAACGCGGCCACGACCGCAACCATAGGCATAGGTCAGACGATCAAGAGTGCCGTCGATGTTTCGGGTGATGCCGACTGGTACAAGGTCAGCCTGAAGGCGGGTCTCGACTATGGTTTCAAGGTAAGTGGGGACGGAAGCGCATCTTCTCTGCAGAATCCGGATATCCAGATCCTCGATCGGGATGGAAACGTAATCTCCAGGCAATTTACCTATTTCTCCACGTTCGCAGTGGACAGCGTGTCGATTGGCACGACGGGCACCTATTATGTGTCGGTTCTGGAAGGGGATGGTGGCACCGGCGCCTACACGCTGTCCTGGCTCGGAAACGATACCGAGGCCCGCAATGTCCGCACGACGGGGGTCCTGCACGACGGCATGAGCACGGCCAGCGCCATCGACGTTGCCGGAGACCATGACTGGTATGCCCTCTCCGTCGTCCGGGGCGCCTCCTATTCGGTCAAGCTCAGCGGAGATGGCAGTGCGTCCTCGTTGGGTAGAGTCAGCCTCGCGCTGCGCGACGCGAATGGAAACCTGATCTCGTCATCGTCCAGCTCCTACAGCAGCGCGACGGCGACCATCGGTTTCAGCGCGACGGCGAACAAGAAGGTCTTCCTTGACGCTTCGGCCTATGATTCCGACGACAGCGGCAGCTACAGGATCTCGATCCTGTCGACCGCCCCGACCCTCACCGGGACGTCCAATGCCGATGCGGTGACCGGTGGCGACGGCGCGACAACGATCTTCGGCTATGCCGGCAATGACAGCCTCTACGGCGCGGGCGGCAATGATGTGCTGGTCGGCGGCGCCGGCCGGGATCTGCTGTCGGGCGGCAGCGGCAAGGACGCAGCGTCCTACAGCGATGCCCGCAAGGGCGTGGTGGCCAGCCTCGACGCCCCGTCCCGCAACACCGGCGATGCGGCGGGCGACAAATATGTGTCCATCGAGAACCTGATCGGCTCGCGCTTTGGCGACAGCCTCACCGGCAATTCCGCCGCCAACACCCTGAAGGGGGGCGCCGGGAATGACGTGCTGTCCGGTGGTGCCGGGCGGGACGCGCTTTCCGGCGATGCCGGCAACGACCGGCTGATCGGCGGCGTCGGCGCCGACACCCTCACCGGCGGGACCGGTGCCGATGTCTTCAGCGTCCGCTCGGTCCGGGAGACGACGGTTTCCTCGACCGGCCGCGACTGGATCGCCGACTTCGTGCGCGCCGATGGCGACCGGCTCGACCTGAAGTCGATCGACGCCAACACCCGCTCCTCCGGCGATCAGGCCTTCCATTTCATCGGTACGGCCGGGTTCTCGGGGCATGCCGGCGAGCTGCGCTATGTGCGCCAGTCCGGCGACAGCTATGTCTCGGGAGACATCGACGGCGACCGCCACGCGGATTTCATGCTGGTGGTCGATGGCGTCTCGGGGCTGCGGGCTGCGGACTTCGTGCTGTGATACCAAAGATCCTCGAGGAGGACTCTTTGGTATTCCGATGCAGGTTTTCCATGCCTTTGGGGCATATGGGAAATCCGCATCAGACTATCGAGGGATCCTTTTCAGCGACTCCTGGCGGGACAGGACGGAGCAAGGAAAACCCGCCGGACGCCAGCGGCGTCCGGCGGAGCATCCCATCGCCGGCAGTCCGGCCGGGCGCCTGGTCTCACGGCCGCAGGCCGGTGAGCGGGGTTGCAAGGGATGCCGAGCGGGCGTCGCGCCTGTCCATCGCCCAGTAGTAGCCGAGCTTCACCCAGTCCATGATGAGGGTCCAGGCGAGGCAATAGGCGTAGACGAGGCCGATCAGCATCCACGGCAGGGCCGGCATCAGGAGGCCATAGGCGCACATGGCGATGGCAATCACCTGGGTGCCCATGATCGCCCCGAACACCGGCTTTGACGGATAGGGCGGGAAGAACAGCGAGCCCTGCACCCGCGAGACGAAGAACAGCAGGTGGCCGCCGGCG
Source organism: Hyphomicrobiales bacterium (assembly GCA_038242345.1). GTDB lineage: Bacteria > Pseudomonadota > Alphaproteobacteria > Rhizobiales > Segnochrobactraceae > JBBSSF01. The sequence goes on along the minus strand of JBBSSF010000148.1, from coordinate 3,292 downwards.
GTGAGCTGGAGGAACAGCATGGTCTGGATGTGCGGCAGGTCCATGGGCAGCACCGCCATCCATGCCGGATGGTGCATCCAGTACATGCCGATCGCCACGATGCCGAAGCTCTGCACCAGCGCCATGATCCCCATGACCGACGAGAACAGGATCATCCGGTGCATGTTCCACCGCACCGGCTTGTTCTGCACCTTCACATTGTCATAGGCGATCGTCATGATCGGGATGTCGTCCAGAAGGGCCTGGAAGACGATCATGATCGCGGTCAGCGGCATGAAGTTGTAGACGAGATAGATCAGCACCACGACCAGCATGATGTTCACGGTCATGGCGATGCGATAATAGATGTAGCTGGCGATCCGCTCGAAGATCGCGCGCGCCTCCATGATCGCGTGGATGATGGTGGAGAGGCCCGGGGCCGTCAGGATGAGGGCGGCAGCCGAGCGGGCGGCGTCGGTCGCCCCCGAAACGGCGACGCCGCAATCCGCCTGCTTGAGGGCCGGCGCATCGTTCACGCCGTCGCCGGTCATGGCGACGATGTGGCCGCGCTCCTGGAGCGCCTTCACGATCTCGAACTTGTGCTCCGGGAACACCCGGCCGAAGCCGTCGGCGCGCTCCACCGCGCGGGCGGCGTCGATGGCGATGTGCTCGGGGCTGGAATCCTCGCCGAACACGTCGCCGGCCACCAGCAGCCGGTCGCCGAGGCCGAGCTGGCGCGAGATCTCCGACCCGATGGCCACGTCGTCGCCGGTGACCATCTTGACGTCGACGCCGAGTTCCTTGGCCCTGGCGATGGTCTCGGCGGCGTCGGGCCGGGGCGGATCCAGCATCGGCAGCAGGCCGAGCAGGGTCCAGGTCTTCTCGCCATCGTCGGAGCGGGCGATGCCCAGCGCCCGGGTGCCGCGGGTGGCGAGATCGGCCACGGTGTCATTGTAGGCCTTGGCCGCTGCGCCCTCGGTCACCCCGGCCAGCGCCGCGATCACCTGGGGCGCGCCCTTGGCATAGGCGGTGCGCGTGCCGGAGGCATCCTCCACCACGCCGATGGTCTTCTTGTTGACCGGATCGAACGGGGTGAAATCCACCGGCTTCAGGGCGTCGAGGGCTGCCTTGTCGGGGAGGGCCGACAGGACGGCGACGTCGATGGCGTCATCGCTCTGGCGCTGGGTGGCACAGGCGGCGCCCAGGATGATGGCGTCGGGTGCGGCATCGCCGAACGGGATCGGCGGTTGCAGGGTCAGCTTGTTGAGGGTCAGCGTGCCGGTCTTGTCCGAGCACAGCACGTCGACGCCGGCCAGCTCCTCGATGGCCGACAGCCGCGAGACGATGGCCTTGTGCTTGGAAAGAGCCAGCGCGCCGAGGGCCATGGTCACCGACATCACGGCCGGTGTCGCCACCGGCACCGAGGCGACCAGAAGCACGAGGACGATCTGGACGATCTGCCCGGCATCGGACCAGGCCCAGCCTTCCGGCGAGACGATGAACCGGTGCACCTGGGCATAGATGAGGATGAGGGCGAGGATCACCGACAGGGCGATCAGGAAGTCGCCCATCTGGAGCACGGCCTTGTCGGCATGGGACTGGGTGCCGGCGGAGGCGACGAGCTTGGCGGTGCGGCCGAAGAAGGTGGCGTTGCCGGTAGCCGTCACCAGCGCCACCATGGAGCCCTGGCGCACGATGGAGCCCGAATAGGCGACATCGCCGATGGCCTTCGACACCGGCAGGGATTCACCGGTGAGCGCCGCCTGGTCGACGGAAAGATATTTGCCTTCGGTCAGCACCAGATCGGCCGGCAGGGTCTCGCCGCCGGCAACGCTCACCACATCGCCGGGCACCAGGGTGGTGGCGTCCACCGTCACCCACTGTCCGTCGCGCATCACCTTGGCCCGGAGCGCGAGGCCCTTCTTCAGGGCGGCGAGCGCGCTGGCGGCCTTGCTGTCCTGCCAGAAGCCGATGACGGCATTGTAGATCAAAAGGCCCATGACGACGGAGAAATCCGCCCAGTCGAGGCGCAGCAGCGAGAGCAGGGCCGCGGCCTCGATCATCCACGGGATCGGGCCCCAGAAATAGCCGACGAGCTTCTCCCAGCGGCTTTCCTCCTTCGCCTCGATGGCGTTGGGGCCATATTTCTCCAGCCGGGCCGTCGCCTCGGCGCTGGTGATGCCCTGCGGCGTGCTGCCGGCATCCCGGAAGGCGGCGGCGATGCCGTCGGCGTCAAGCCGCTCCGGCCGGTTCGACCCGGTGGAGGGCTTTGCGACTGGAGCCGCGGGCGCGGCCGCAGCGGCTATGGCTGACATCGGATTCCCCTCGGTTGCATCGAGCCATCCGGCCCGCCCCAAGCGAACTGAGGGTAGCGCTACCCGGCGCAATGGACAGGTCCGTGTCAGCCCTTAGGCGGAGCCGATCCGGCCCGGAGGGCCGCGACCCGCCGCCGCAGGCGGGGCTCCGGGGCGCCGGTGTCAGCCAGAGGCCCCGAAAAGGATCCCCCGGCCGTCCGGCGCGGGGGTCTCCTGCCCTGCGGGGCAGATGGGAAATCCGCTGTTCCTTCAGACGCGCGGTGCGGCCAGCACGTCATGCGCCTGGTCTCAGAGCGTCAGCACGATCTTGCCGACATGGGAGCTTGCTTCCATGCGGGCGTGTGCCGTTGCGGCCTCGGCCAGCGGCAGGGTCATGTCGATCACCGGGCGCACCCGGCGCGCCTCCACCAGCGGCCACACCTTTTCCCTGAGCGCCCGGGCGATGGCCGCCTTGAACGGCAGCTCGCGGGCGCGCAGCGTCGAGCCGGTGTGGACGAGACGCTTCAGCATGAGCACGTCGAAATTCAGGTTTTCGGCCTTGCCCATCAGCGAGGCGATCTGGACGATGCGGCCTTCCACGGCCGCGGCGCGCCAGTTGCGCTCCACATAGGGCCCGCCCACCATGTCGAGGATGACGTTGACGCCGGTGCCGGCGGTGATGAGCCGGATCGCGGCGACGAAATCATCGGTGCGGTAATTGATGACATGGTCGGCGCCGAGGCCGCGGGCGGCTTCCATCTTCTCGGCCGAGCCGACGGTGGTGAACACCTCGGCGTTGAAGGCCTTGGCGAGCTGGATCGCCATGGTGCCGATGCCCGAGGTGCCGCCATGGACGAGGAAGCGCTCGCCGGGCTTGAGGCCCGCCCGGTCGAACACGTTCGACCACACGGTGAAGGCGGTCTCCGGCAGGGCGGCGGCCTCCACCAGCGACAGGCCCGACGGGATCGGCAGGGCCAGCGCATCTTCCACCAGGCAATATTCGGCATAGCCGCCGCCGG
>JBBSSF010000147.1:0-7718 GCA_038242345.1 Hyphomicrobiales bacterium | reverse complement strand
GGGTGAACTGCTGGCGGATGACGCCGGTGCCGCGACCGGTGGAACCGGAGCCGCGGCGTCCGCGCTCCAGCACGATCACATCGGTGATGCCGCGCCGGGTGAGGTGCCAGGCAATGCTCATGCCCACCACACCGCCCCCGATGACGACAATATCGGCCGACCCCATCAGATGCGTCTCCGTCCTTTGGGCGGCTTCCGCCCCGGGGCCGTCCACGGCCCGCCGGAACGCACGGAAGATCCGCCCGCCTCCCTCAAAGGAATACAGCCGGACGCCCTTCATGTGAACATAAATATATCACGTAATATGCTAATTGTCACGGCACCGATGCCTTCATCCTGAGCATCCGCCCCTGTCCTTCAGGCCGCCTGCGTCCTCCCGGCCGTCCGCAGGCGGCGGGCCGCCGCGATCTGAAAAATCCATATTTTTCATCCTGTTCCAAATTTATCGGTCGATGCCGGCAGCGTCGGTCCCGTCGCCGGTGGCGGAGAGACCGCCAGCCGGCACGGCGCTTGCGCACGGGAGATCACCATGCACGGCGTCCGTCCCGCGCCAGACCGGAGGTGCAAGATGTCCGAGACAGAATATCAGATGCCGCGTCGGCTGGCCGGCCGTGTCGCCCTCGTGACCGGGGCCGGACGCGCCATCGGGCAGGCCATCGCCCGGCGTCTGTCCGCGGAGGGCGCGGCGGTCGCGGTGGCCGTCGGGCGCGACCGGGCGGCGGCGGAAGCGCTGGGGACAGAGCTTGCGGCGGCGGGCGGACGAGCCGTTGCGCTGGTGGCCGACCTCACCACGCCGGAGGGTGCGGCCGATGCAGTGGCGGGCACGGTCGCCGCCTTCGGCCGGCTGGACATTCTCGTCAACAATGCCGGCGCCTATGTGCGCGGCGCCCTTTTGGATCTGGATGTCGCCGGCTGGGATCAGTTGTTTGCCGTCCATGCCCGCGGCGTGTTCCTCACCTCGGCGGCGGCGGCCCGGGTGATGAAGGACCAGCCGGGCGGCGGCACCATCCTCTCCATTGCCGGCGCCTCGGCCCATCGCAGCTATCCCGGCGCCGGCGCCTTCGGCCCGTCCAAGGCGGCGGTCATCAGCCTCACCCGGCAGATGGCGCTGGAATGGGCGGATCTCGGCATCCGCGTCAACGGCGTCAGCCCCGGCCCGATCCGCCCGGCCGACGAGGACTGGCGGACCACCGATCCGGTGCTGGCCGAACAGGTGCCGCGCATCCCGCTGAAGACGGTCGGCACGCCGGAGGATGTGGCGGCGGCCGTCGCCTTCCTCGTCTCCCCCGAGGCCGGCTACATCACCGGCCAGATGCTCATCGTCGACGGCGGCGGTGTCGAGACCTGGTATATCCGCCCATGAGCGCGCGCCCCGATCCCGCGGGCGCCGCCGCCGCCCATGACCGCCGCGTGGCCGACGACCTCGCTCATCTGTGCCTGCCGGCCGAAAACTGGCCGGCCACCCGCCCGGGCCCCGATGGTCGGGCGATGACCGACGTGCTTGTCGTCGGCGCCGGGGTGTGCGGCCTGGCCACGGCCTTCGGCCTGCGCAATGAAGGCATCCGCACTCTCCGCCACATCGACCGCGCGCCGGCCGGAGCGGAGGGGCCGTGGGTCACCTTCGGCCGCATGCGCACGCTGCGCTCGTCGAAGACCCTCGTCGGCCCGGCCATGGGCATCCCGTCCCTCACCTTCCGCGCCTGGCACGAGGCCCGCTTCGGCGCCGCCGCCTTTGACGCCCTCGACAAGATCCCCAACCGGATGTGGATGGATTATCTGATCTGGTACCGGGAGATCCTTGGATTGCCGGTGGAAAATGGCGTCGCCGTCACCCGGCTGGATCCCGCCGCCGACCATGTCCGGGCGACGCTCCGCCATCCGGATGGCCGGACGGAGACCCTCTTCGCCCGTCATGTGGTGCTGGCCACCGGCATGGGCGGCGCCGGCCAGTGCTTCGTGCCGGATTTCATTTCCCCGGAGCTGTGGCCGGACCGGGCCGCCCATGGCGCCGAGGACATCGACTTCGCCCGTCTTGCCGGCGCCCATGTCACCGTGCTCGGCGCGGGGCCCTCGGCCTTCGACAATGCGGCGGCGGCGCTGGAGGCCGGCGCCGGCCATGTGCAGATGCTGCTGCGCCGGCCGGCGCTGCCGCAGGTCAACAAGGGCCGCGGCTCGGCCTATCCGGGCTTCATCACCGGCTATCCGGCCCTGCCGGACGCCGAGCGCTGGCGGCTGTTCCGCTATTTCTACGACTGGCCGGCGCCGCCGCCCTGCGCCTCCATCGAGCGCGTGCTCGTCCATGGCGACCGCTTCCGCATCCGCTTCGGGACCGGCCTTGCCGTCGCCCGCCGGGGCGACACCCGGGTCCGGCTGGATCTTGCCGACGGCAGCAGCGAGGACACCGACTTCCTCCTCTGCGCCACCGGCTTTCGCGCCGGCCTCGCGGCAGCCCCCGAAATCGGCCATCTCGCCGACCGGGTGGCGCTGTGGCGGGACAGGCTGCCGGCCGACACCCCGGGCCTCGCCCTGCTCGGCGGCGCTCCCTATGTCGGCGACCGCTTCCAACTGCTGGAACGGACGCCGGGCGCCTGCCCCGGCGCGGAGCGGATCCTGTTCTTCAATCATGGCGCCTCGGCCAGCCACGGCCCCGTGGCCGGCGGCATTCCCGGCGCGTCGGTCGCCGCCGGGCTGGTGGTGCGCGGGCTCGCCGGCGCGCTGATGCGGGAAGACATCGCCCATGTCCACGCCCGGCTGGAAGCCTTCGACGAGCCCGAGCTGGAGGGCACGCCCTTCCATCTGCCGGTTCGCCCGCGCTGACGCCGGAAAAGGCAGGCGCCCGCTTTTCCGTCGCCCGGACCGGGTGGCGGACAGGCAAGCCGCAAGACACGCGATATTATCGCTTGTTCTCAAATACTTATATCACTGCATATTTTTTGTAATATCTTACAATGCATGCCACAAAATTGGGCGCCTTCCGGGCCGCCTCGGGGCCGCCGGCCCCGGCCTCCAGACCGCCCGCGTCCGGCAAAACCCCGCCATATCTCGATGGCATGGTCCGAGATACAAAATCTGAGATAGAGACAGATATAAATTTGATTTTCAAAAAGAACGTTTTTTATCATATAGTTATATCAGTGTTTGGCATCCGTTTTTCGACATGGAACGCAGAAATCCGGATCTCCCGCCCCGCTCTGGCATGGCCCCTGCAAACAGGTGTCACCGGATGCGGTTCCCGGAGGAGAGGGCAGCGATGACGACGTTCAAGGTTACCCGACGCACGGTTCTCGGCGGCATGGCGGCAACGGCGGGCATGCTTGCCGCCCCCGCGCTGGTGCGGGCCTCCACCCCGTTCAAGGTGGCGATCGCCGCGCCGATGACCGGCTCGTCCGGTGCCATGGGCCTCAATGGCGACCGCGGCGCCACCATGGCCGTGAAGGCGATCAACGATGCCGGCGGCATCGCCGGCCGCGAAGTGGTCTTCGAGATCCACGACGACCGCGGCACGCCGAAGGATGCCGCCCTCGTCGCCCAGCAGATCATCCAGAACCCGGATTATTTCTGTGTCATCGGCCACGTGAATTCCTCGTGCACGCTCGCCGCGATGCCGATCTATTCCGAAGCCAACATGCCCGTCCTGAACAACTCTTCGTCGAATGCGAAGATCACGGAACAGGGCTGGCAGAATTTCATCCGCATGACGCTGCGCGATGACTATGCCTCGCAGCAGTATGCGGCCTTCCTCATCAACAACCTGCAGCGCAAGAAGATCGCCGTGTTCCATGTGAACAACGACTTCGGGCGCGGCCTGCGCGACAACATGGTGAAGGCGATCGACGCGCTGGGCGCCAGCCTGGTGGCCGAAGGCACCTTCACCCCCAACGTCACCCGGGATTTCCAGCCGGTGATCTCGCAGATGAAGGCGTCGGGCGCCGACGGCGTGTTCCTCGGCACCGAATATACCGAAGGCGGCCTGTTCCTCGCCCAGGCGAAGGACCTCGGCTTCGTCGACGGCATCGCCTATGTCGGCCCGGACGCCAACCTCTATGACAAGTTCATCGAGCTGTCGCTGGGCGCTGCCGAAGGCAAGAATGTCATGGCCGCCTTCGATCCCTATGCCCCGGCGCCGGTGACACAGAACCTGATGGACGCCTTCCGCACGCAGTTTAACTCCCTGCCGTCCCAGGTTGCCGTGTTCACCTATGATCTCTTCAACCTCCTGAAGGTTGCCGTGGAGCAGAAGGGCGCGACCAAGGACAACCTGATCGCGACCATCAAGGGCATGACCTATGACGGCGCCGGCGGACACTTCGCCTGGAGCGCCAAGGGCGATCCGAAGGACCGGTCCATGGCCGTAATCACCATCAAGGACGGCAAGTTCGCCTCCACCGGCATCCAGGTCGACCAGACCGGCCTCGACAAGCTGCGCGGCTGATCCCGCCGCCGCTCCGGCCGCGCCACCTCCCCGCCCCCGACGGGGCCGGCGCGGCCGGAGAGCCCCCGTTCCCGGCGGCCCCGGCCCTTCTTTCCGGCGCGTCCCGACGCCCCTTCATCCCCCTGGCGGAGACGAGACATTGGGTGCCTATCTCGCTGAACAGGCGATCAACGGACTGGCCGTCGGCTCGGTCTATGCGCTGATCGGTGTCGGATACAGCATGGTCTATACCATCCTCTATCTGATCAACTTCGCCCATGGCGACGTCATCATGTTCGGCACGATGGTGGCGATCGGCCTGCTTGCCGCCGGCGTGCCGGCCTGGGCAGCGCTGCTCGGCGGCTGCCTTGCGGCTGCGGCCCTCGGCTTCCTCGTCGAGCGCACGGCCTATCGTCCGGTGCGCAACGCCAACCGCATGGTGCCGATGCTGAGCGCGCTCGGCGCCGGCCTCATCCTGTCGTCGCTGGCCCAGAGCATCTGGGGGCCGGAGGTGCTGGCCTTTCCGCAGGTCATTCCGCGCGGCGCCATCGAGGTGGCCGGCCTGCGCCTGCCGATCCAGCCGATGCTGATGCTGCTGGTCGCCGGCATTCTCGTCGCCATCGCCTCCGCGGTGCTGGAATTCACCAAATGGGGCCGGGCGACGCGCTGCGTCTGTCAGGACATGGTGGCAGCCCAGCTCATGGGCATCCCGATCGATCGCCTGGTGCCGGTCATCTACATGGTCGGCGGCTTCATTGGCGCGGCCGGCTGCATGTTGTTCGCCATGTATTTCAATGTCGCCTGGGTGCAGATGGGCCAGTTCGCCACCACCAAGGCGTGGGCGGCGGCCATGCTCGGCGGCGTCGGCAATTTCTATGGCGCCTTCTTCGGCGGCATCCTCTTGGGTCTGGCGGAAGTCATCGCCGTGATGACCTTCGGCTCCATGTTCAAGGATGGCACCAGCCTCGCCATCATCGTTCTTGTCCTGCTGCTCCGGCCCCAGGGCCTGTTCGGCTCGCCGATGGGGACGCGCTCGTGAGCATGCCGACCCTCTCCCTCGCCGGCACAGACCGGACCCGCCCGACCGGCCTCGTCGGCAAGCTGATCCTCGCCGCCCTCTGCCTGGTCGGCCTCGTCGCCGTGCCGAAGGTGGTGACCAACCCCTACTGGCTGCACATCCTCAATCTGGTGCTGATCTACACGCCGCTGTCCATCGGCGCGAACATCATCACCGGCTATGCCGGCATGGTCTCCATGGGGCAGGCCGCCTTCTTCGGGCTTGGCGCCTACACCTCCGCCCTCCTGATGATGGATGCCGGCTTCCCGTGGTTTGCGGCCTTCCTCTGCGCCGGCCTCGTGGCGGCCCTCGGCGGCGCGCTGGTGGCGGTGCCGTGCCTCCGGGTGAAGAGCGACTTCCTCAGCCTCGTCACCATCGCCTTCGGCCAGATCTTCTTCGTCGTCATCAATGGCTGGATGGACCTGACCCGCGGCCCCATGGGCATCCCCAGCGTGCCGCAGGTGCAGGTCTTCGGCTGGAAGGCCCGCACCGAGACGGACTTCTGGTATGTGGCGGCCATCATCGTCGGCATCATCGTGTTTGCCGCCTGGCGCATCGTCTCCGGCCCGGTCGGCCGCGCCTGGGAGATGATCCGCGATGACGAGGAGGCGGCGCGCGCCCTTGGCGTCAACGTCACCTATCGCAAGATCCTGGCCTTCGCCGTCGGCTGCCTGTTCTCGGGCTTTGCCGGCTCGCTGTTCGCCCACAATCTGCGCCTCGTCTCGCCGGACTCCTTCGTCCAGGAGGAATCCCTCGTCATCATGCAGATGGCGATCCTTGGCGGCCTCGCCTCCATCCCGGGCTCGATCCTCGGCGCCTTCCTGCTGATCGCCATCCCCGAGGCGCTGCGCTCGTCCATTCCGGAGCTCATCGTCTACCGGCCGGGCATCATGGGCCTGCTGCTCATCGTCATGATGATCTGGCGCCCCCAGGGCATCCTTGGCCGCCGCCGCGCCGCCCCCGCCCTGCTCCTCTCCCTCTCCGACACCCTGCGCCGTGCCCTCGGCCTGAAGCCTCTGGGAGAGAAATGATGGCGACCATTCTCGAAGCGACGGGCCTCGTCAAATCCTTCGGCGGCGTGCGCGCCCTCGACGGGGTCGACCTCTCGGTCGAAGATGGCGAGATCCTCGGGGTGATGGGGCCGAACGGCTCCGGCAAGACCACCCTGTTCAACGCCATCACCGGCGCCATCCGTCCCGACGCGGGCCGGGTGACGCTGGCCGGCCATGACATCACGAAGCGCTCCACCTTCCGCATTGCCCGGCTGGGCATCGCCCGCACCTTCCAGAACCTGCGCATCTTCACCAACATGACCACCACGGAGAATGTGCTCTGTGGCGCCCACATGCGCGAGGATACCTCGGTGCTCGGCTCGCTGCTGCGCCTGCCCGGGCGCTCGGCGGCGGAGGGCGAGGAACGCCGGCGCGCGGTGGAACTCCTGAAGGAAGTCGGCCTCGGCGAGCGCATCGACGTCTATGCGTCCGACCTCTCCTATGGCCAGACCAAGCGGCTGGAGCTGGCGCGCGCCCTCAACACCGAGCCGCGGCTGCTGCTGCTCGACGAGCCGACTGCCGGCCTCAACGATGCCCAGGCGGCCGTGCTCCTCGGTCTGGTACGCGCGGTCTGCCGGCGCCGCAATCTCACCCTGGTGGTGATCGAGCACAATGTGCCCGCCCTCGTCTGGCTCGCCCGGCGCATCGTGGTGATGGATGCCGGCCGGGTGCTCGTCGACGACACCCCGGAAGCCGCCGTCTCCGACCCCCGCGTCATCGAGGCCTATCTCGGCCACGACAGCATGAGGAGCGCGCTGTGACCGCCTTTCTGGAAATGCGCGATCTGGTTGCCGGCTATGGCCGCATGGTGGTGCTGAAGGGGCTCAACATCACCATGACTCCCGGCGAGGCCGTCGCCCTCATCGGCCACAACGGCACCGGCAAGAGCACCATCCTCAAGTCGCTCTCGGGCCAGATCAAGCCGATGTCCGGCGAGATCCTGTTCGACGGCTTCGATGTCGCCGCCATGAGCCCGTCGGAGCTGGTGCGGCGCGGTCTCGTGCAGGTGCCGGCCGGCCGCCGGGTGTTCCCGCGCATGAGCGTTCTGGAAAATCTGGAGGCCGGCGCCTTCACCCGCTCCGACGGGGCCGGGGTGCAGCGCGATCTCGACCGGCTGATGGCCCGCTTCCCCAAGCTCGCCGAGAAGCGCCGGCAGATGGCCGGCGTGCTCTCCGGCGGCGAGCAGCAGCTGCTCGCC
>JBBSSF010000146.1:0-7761 GCA_038242345.1 Hyphomicrobiales bacterium | reverse complement strand
CCTTGAGATATGTGAGAAATCCGCTGCCCTTCGGGCGCGTGGGCGCGGTCGGCACTTCGTGTGCCCGGGATCAGGGGCGTTTCGCGCCGGTTTCTTCCAGCAGGCCGGTGCCGATGAGGCTCATGCCGTCGCCGATGTCGGCGGAGATCGCCGCGCGCAGCGCCGCCTCGTCCCGGGCTTCCAGCGCGACGAGGGCCTCGCGGTGCTGGTCCACCAGATTGGTGGTGCCAAGGCGGCCATAGACCACCCGCATGAACGGGCCGAACTGCATCCACAGCATCTCGATCAGCGGCAGCAGCACCGACGAGGACGAGCCGGCCGAATAGAGGGCGAAGTGGAAGGCATGGTTGTTGACCATGTAGCTTTCCACGTCGCCGCGCTCGATGGCGGCTTCCAGCGCGATGTCGTAGCCGCGGATTTCGGCGAGCTTCTCGGGCGTGATGAAGGGCAGGGCGCGCGCCGCCGCCTCGGGCTCCAGCAGCTGGCGCGCCGTCATCAGCTCGGAAAAGCGCGCCGGCGTCATGGTGGGCACGCTGACGCGCCGGCTCGCCCGGGTGTCGAGGGCACGCTCGGCGGAGAGACGGGCGAGTGCCGCGCGCACCGGCGTGAGGCTGACCCCCAGCTCCTCCGCCAGCCCGCGCAACGTCACGGCGCGGCCGGGCATGAACCCCCCGGTGATCAGACGCGCCTTCAGCCGGTCATAGATCCGGTCATGCACCGGCTCGCGGGCGGACCCGGCCTTGCGGCCAGACGGGGCTTCGTCCACGAAAGCCTCCCTCGGTTGACACTGTCGCGGATTGTAATCACAATTTGGACCAGATCGCCCCCACGATCCTGGTCCGCCGGGCCGGGATCGACCCTTCGGGGACCTTATTATACCGATCGCGGAAAATGCCTATGCAATTCCGCTGATGGGTCTCATTCCAACCCGTGATGGGCGCGGATGGGTCGGCTCCGGGTCTCCCCGGTCCCGCGCGTGGCGTGCGGGCGGGGCAGGGCCGTGCGAGGCCCCGCCGCGGACAGAAGAGACGAGACACGATGCCGGTGGACGACAGCCGCGCGGGCGGCGCCGAGGCGGGACAGGCGGACGAAGGCTTCCGCCCCGAGATCATCGAAGTGCTGCTGCCCGACATCAATGGCGTCCTGCGCGGCAAGTGGCTGCCGGCCTCCGGTGCCGGCAAGCTCGACAGCGATGGTGTGCCGATGCCGCTGTCGCTGTTCGGCCTCGATCTCTGGGGCCGCGAGGTGATGGAAACCGAACTGCACGTCGAGACCGGCGATGTCGATGGCGTCTGTCTGCCGGTGCCGGGCACGCTCTGCGCCGTGCCGTGGATCAGCGAGCAGCCGACCGCGCAGGTGCTGGTCTCCATGCACGAGCCCTCGGGCACGCCCTGGTATCTCGATCCGCGCCATCGGCTGCAGGCGGTCGTCGACCGCTTCGCGGAACTGGGTCTCACCCCTGTCGTCGCCTTCGAGCTGGAATTCTATCTGGTCACCGACCGGACCGATGCGGCCGGCGCGCCGATCCCGTTCGGCCATCGCCCGGCCGGGCCGTCGCGGCAGAACATGTATGACATGAGCGACCTGGAGACGGTGGCGCCGCTGATGCGCGAGATCCGCGCCGCGGCCAGGGCCCAGGGCATTCTGGCCGATGCGGTGATTTCGGAGGCCGCGCCCGGCCAGTTCGAGGTCAACCTGCTGCACCGGGCGGATCCGATGCGGGCGGCCGATGATGCGGTGCTGTTCCGCCGGCTGGTGAAGGGCATCGCGCGGCGCCATGGCTGGCGCGCCACCTTCATGCCCAAGCCCTATTATGAGTTCGCCGGCTCCGGCACCCATGTGCATGTCAGCCTGATCGACGCCGAGGGCCGCAATGCCTTCGGCGAAGTGGAGGGCGGCGACGCGCTGCTGGCGTCGGCCGCCGCCGGCCTGCTGGCCTCGGCCCGGGAGACGGCGCTGGTGCACGTCCACTCCCACAACGGCTTCCGCCGGCTGGCGCCCGGCGCCTATGCGCCGACGACACTGTCCTGGGGCTATGACAATCGCTCGGTGGCGGTGCGGGTGCCCAATGGCGGGCCGAAGGCGCGGCGGCTGGAGCATCGCATCGCCGGGGCCGATGCCAACCCCTATCTGGTGCTGGCCGCGATCCTGGCCGGGATGCACGCCGGCATCGTCTCGGAGCTGGTGCCGCCGCCGCCGCTGACCGGCGACGCCTATGTGCAGGACGGCGACCGGCTGCCGGTGAGCCTGCGCGAGGCGGCCGACGTGTTCGCCGCGTCCGACTTCGTGCGCATCTATTTCGGAGCGGAGTTCCAGCGCATCTTCGCGCTGATGAAGCTGTCGGAGGCTGCCGAGTTCGAGCGCATCATTTCCGGGATCGAGTACGACGCCTATCTCTGACGGTCGCACGCGCGGCCTTCCGGAAATGGAAAAGACGGCGGGCCGCCTCCGGGAACGGGGCGGCCCGCCGTCTTTTGCCGAGGCCCTTTTTGCCGGTGTCGGTCCGGCGTCCTGGTGCCGGGAGAAGCCGCGCTCAGGGGGCCTTCGGGCTGCCGTCGGCGTTGAAGGTCGCGAGATAGGCGATGACGTTGGCCACGTCCTGGGGCTTGGGCAGGCCGACGAACACCATCTTGGTGCCGGTCACCACCTTGCGCGGGGCAGCGAGATATTCGGTCAGCGTCGCCTCGTCCCAGACCTTGCCGGCGCCGAATTCCGTCATGGCCGGTGAAAAGCTGAAGCCGCCAAGGGTGCCCGGCACGCGCCCGATGATGCCGTTCAGCTCCGGGCCCACCCGGTTCGTGGCATTGGGCCCGACCACATGGCAGGCCTTGCATTTGATGAACACCTTTTCGCCTGCGGCGGCATCTCCGTCGGCGCGCGCGGCCGGGGCGGCGGCAAGGGCGACAAGGGCGGCAAGGCCGAGGGCGGTGACGGAGCGCATGGAGATTTCTCCCGTGGGTCGCGGTCGGAGCGGGCGGGCTGCCGGGGAGGCCCGGGCAGATCGCGGCAGGAAGTCATGAGCCGTGCATCCGGGTCCATGTGGCAAAGCCGCGGCCCGGATTTCCCCGGATGGCGCCCGGCTGTTTCACGTGAAACAGCCCGCGGCCTCCGTCCTCCGTTCTACGCAGTGTTCCGGGGAGGGTCCAGACGAGGTGGCGCCGCAGGTCGCGACATCCCACATTCCGCGCAGAGAGTTCCCGCGCGCCTCGGCCGAGGGCGGGGTGGGCTCGGGTCGCCAGCCGGGGCCCGTCAAACGAGGCCGTCCCGGTCGTCCCCCGGCGGCGGTGCCGCCTTGTGTCGACCCCGACCCGGAGGCCCCCCGAATGTCCGGACCGGACCCGCATGATGGCGCTGGTGCCATCGCCCGGATCTCCCCCGAGCCGATCTGGCATGCCCATCCCGCGAATGCGGTGCTCTGCCATCTGGAGAGCCGGCCCGAAGGGCTCGCCGATGACGAGGCCGCCCGGCGGCTGGCCGAGCATGGCCCCAACCGCCTGCCCGAGGCCGCGCCGCGCGGGGCGATTGCCCGCTTCCTTGCCCAGTTCAACGCGATCCTTCTGCTGCTGCTCGCCTCGGCGGTCGTGGCCATGGCGCTGCGCCACTGGATCGACGCCGTGGTCATCGTTGGCGTCGTCATCATCAATGCCATCGTCTCCTTCATCCAGGAGGGCAAGGCGGAGCGGGCGCTGGCGGCGATCCGCGACATGGCCGCGCCGCACGCCAGCGTGCTGCGCGATGGCAGGCGGAGGTCGCTGCCCGCCCACGAGATCGTGCCCGGCGACGTGGTGGTGCTGGAAGCCGGTGACCGGGTGCCGGCGGATCTGCGGCTGGTGCGGGCGCGCGGGCTGACCATCGACGAGGCGGTGCTGACCGGCGAGTCCGTGCCGGCCGAGAAGACCGAGGCGCCGGTTGCTGCCGATGCTCCGCTGGGTGACCGGGTGTCGATGGCCTTTTCCGGCACCCTGGTCGCGGCGGGGCAGGGGGCGGGCGTCGTCGTCGCCACCGGAGAGAAGACCGAGATCGGCCGCATCTCCGCCCTCATCGGCGCAGTGCGCGAACTCACCACGCCGCTCATCCGCCAGATCGACCGGCTGGGCCGTGGCCTTTCGGCCGCGATCATCGGCGTGTCGGTCGGCGTGTTCCTGTTCGCCGTCTTCGTCCGCAGCTTTGCCTGGGATGAGGCGCTGATGGCGGTCGTCGGCATGGCGGTCGCCGCCATCCCCGAAGGGTTGCCGGCGGTGATGACCATCACGCTGGCCATCGGCGTGCAGCGCATGGCCCGGCGCAATGCCATCATCCGCCATCTGCCAGCCGTCGAGACCCTCGGCGCGACGTCTGTCATCTGCTCCGACAAGACCGGCACGTTGACCCGCAACGAGATGACCGTCCGCCGCATCATCACCGCCGCGGGCGCCTTTGCGGTCTCGGGCGGCGGCTACGGTGTCTCCGGCGGCTTCCATCAGGGGGCGGACCTGTGCGGGGCGCCGGTGGCCCCGGCCAGTCTGCCGCCGGCGGTACGCGCCCTCGTCCGGGTGGCGGTGCTGTGCAACGACGCCGAGGTGCATGGCGAGGGCGCGGCGGCCCACGTCTCGGGCGACCCGATGGAAGGGGCGCTGGTGGTGCTGGCCGAGAAGGCGGGGCTGTGCTGCGCCGTGGAGCGCACCGCCTTCCCGCGCCGGGACGAGATCCCGTTCGATGCCCGGCATCGCTTCATGGCGACCCTGACGCCGGCCGATGATGGCGGAGTGGACCTGCTGGTGAAGGGTGCGCCGGAACAGGTGCTGGCGCTCTGTTCAGCTGAGGAAGGCGCCGGGGGACCGCGTGGCCTCGACCCGGCCTTCTGGGCTGGCGAGGTGGCGGCGGCCGCCGCCAATGGCGAACGGGTGCTGGGCTTTGCCATCCGCCGGGTGGAGGATGCCGGCCGGCCGCTGCGCATGGAGGATGTGACGGCGGGGGGCTTCCTGTTCCTAGGCCTCGTCGGCCTGATCGACCCGCCCCGTGACGAGGCCATCGCCGCCGTCGCCGAGTGCCGTTCGGCGGGCATCGCCGTGAAGATGATTACCGGCGATCATGCGGCGACGGCGCTGGCCATCGCCCGCCAGCTGCATCTGGCCGATGATCCGCAGGTGCTGACCGGAGCCGCGCTGGACGCCATCCCCGATGCCGACCTGCCGGCGGTCGCGGTGCGCACCTCGGTGTTCGCGCGCACCAGCCCGGAGCACAAGCTGCGCATCGTCCGCGCCCTCCAGTCGACCGGGGCCGTGGTCGCCATGACCGGTGACGGCGTGAATGATGCGCCGTCGCTGAAGCAGGCGGATGTCGGCGTCGCCATGGGGAAGAAGGGCACCGAGGCGGCCAAGGAAGCGTCCCAGATGGTGCTGGCCGACGACAATTTCGCCTCCATCGTCGCGGCGGTGAAGGAGGGGCGCACCGTCTATGACAATCTGCGGAAGATGATTGCCTGGACGCTGCCGACCAATGGCGGCGAGGCGCTGACCATCATCGGCGCCATCCTGATCGGCCACACCCTGCCGCTGACGGCGGCGCAGATCCTGTGGATCAACATGCTGCTGACCGTCACCCTCGGGCTCGTCTTCGCCTTCGAGCCGGCCGAGCCCGACCTGATGCGCCGGCCGCCGCGTTCGGAGAAGGAGGGGATGCTGTCGCCCTTCCTGGTGTGGCGGGTGGGATTCGTGTCGGTGCTGTTCATGCTCGGCGCCTTCGGCATCTTCCATTATGCCGAGGCGCGGGGCCTCTCCATCGAGGTGGCGCGCACCATGGTGGTGAACGTGATCGTGGTGATGGAGATCTTCTATCTCTTCGCCGTGCGCTACATGCGCTCGACCTCGCTGACGCTGACCGGGGCGAAGGGCACCACGGCGGTGCTGATCGCCATCGGCATCGTCACCGTCGCCCAGTTCGCCTTCACCTATGTGCCGCTGATGCAGATGCTGTTCCGCACGGCTGCCGTGCCGCTGGTGGATGGCATCGTGGTGGTGCTGGTCGGCCCGGTGATGATGCTGGTGCTGGAGGCCGAGAAGGCCATCCTGCGCCGCACCCGTCTGATGCGGGTCGGCTGAGGGCGGTCGAAAAGGGAGGGTGGTCCGGAGGTCCCGCGGGGGCCTCCGGGCAGGTTCGGGCGGCGGTCCGGTTATCCGCGCCGGCGCTCGGGCACGGGCGGCAGCGTCGCGATGGCGGCGCGGGCGATCGGGTCGAGCCCGTCGGCCTCGTGGCCGGCCAGCGCCGAGACGATGGCCCGGCGCATGCGCGGATCCCAGAACTGGCGGATATGATCGGCGGTGCCGGCGATCGCCTTCGCCTCGCCCTGGGGGCGGAAGAAGGCGGCGATCTGGTTGGCCATGCGCACCAGCGTTTCAGCGGACATCGTGCGGTCCTCGCGGGAACAGGAGCGGCTCGGTGCCGGGGGCGACGCGCTGGGGGTGGGAGAACACCTCGAACCCGTCGGCGCGCACCACGGCCAGAAGGGTGATGCCGGCCGATTGCGCCGTGGCGATGGCCAGCGCCGTCGGCGCCGAGACGGCGGCGATCACCGGCGCGCCCATGCGGGCGGTCTTCTGCACCAGCGCCACCGACACCCGGCTGGTCAGCAGCACCATGCCCCGGGCCGGCTGCACGCCGAGGCGGGCAACGGCGCCAGCCACCTTGTCGAGAGCGTTGTGGCGGCCGACATCCTCGGCGGCCGCAATGAGGCCGATGCCCGGCTGCCAGAAGCCGGCGGCGTGCATGGCCCGGCTTTCCCGCCCCAGCGCCTGCACCGCCTCCAGGGACTCGAAGGCGTGGGAGATTTCGCCGGGATTGAAGGACAGCGGCGCGCAGACCCGGGGCACCGGGGGCAGGGCGGCGGCGAGGCTTTCCACCCCGCACAATCCGCAGCCGGTCGGCCCGGTCATGGCGCGCCGGCGCAGGTTTTCGCGCTGGCTGGCGGCAGGCCGCAGCCACAGCCGCGCCTCGATGCCGGCCTCCCGGGGGACGATCTCGATCCGGTCGATCTCGGCCGGGCTGGTGATGATCCCGTCACTGAGGGCGAGGCCGAGGGCGAAGTCCTCCAGATCCTCCGGCGTCGCCATCAGCACGGCATGGGTGGAGCCGTCCACCACCAGGGCGACGGGGATTTCCTCGGGCACGCTGCGCTCGCTGGCGCTGACCCGGCAGGCCATGTCCACCCGCATCGCCGGAACGGTGACGAGGGGGGGCGGAATGTCGTTGGTGCTCATTCGGCCGCGTCCGCATCGGCCACCCGGCGCGCCCGGGTGGTGAAGGCCGCATATTTTTCCTGTCCCCGGGTGGGGCCGTTGGAGAGGCGCACCTCGACGGCGGTCACCTTGTATTCGGGACAGTTGGTGGCCCAGTCCGAGAACTCGGTGGTGACGATGTTCGCCCGGGTCTCGGGATGGTGGAATGTGGTGTAGACGACGCCGGGGGCGACCCGGTCGGTCAGGTGGGCCCGGAGCGCCGTCTCGCCGGCGCGGCTCTTCACCGTCACCCAGCTCTCCTCGGTGATGCCGCGGTCCTCGGCATCATGGGGATGGATCTCCAGCCGGTCTTCCTGATGCCAGACCGAATTCTCGGTGCGCCGGGTCTGGGCGCCGACATTGTACTGGCTGAGGATGCGGCCGGTGGTGAGGAGCAGGGGGAAGCGCGGGCCGACCTTCTCGTCGGTCGGCACATAGTCGGTCAGTACGAAATTGCCCCGGCCGCGCACGAAGCCGTCGACATGCATCACCGGCGAGCCTTCGGGAT
>JBBSSF010000145.1:0-7783 GCA_038242345.1 Hyphomicrobiales bacterium | reverse complement strand
TCGCGCCCGGCTCTGCCGGCATCGCCACCTCCTCGTCGATGAAGGACCAGCCGACGGAAGGCTCGCTGGTGCTGACCGTGGCCGGCACCCGGGACAGCCGGGTATAGAGGACCTTCTCGTCCGGCCCGACCACGACGACGCGGACCGGCAGCGACAGGGTTGCCGCGCCGCCCTTGGGACCGGTCAGCACCCGGCCGGCGACGCCGACGCGCATGCGGATGGTGTCGCCATCCTGGCGGCATTCCCGGGCGAAGCGGGTGATGGAGGCCTGGAAGCGCATGGACGCCGGGTCACCGGTGCGGCCACTCTCGCTCACCTGATAGACTTGGGTGCCGTCGCGGATCTCCACCTTCGGGCAGTAGGCGACCTTCAGCAGCTGGGAGGTATCCATCTCCTCGGCCTGCATGCCGGTGCCGCGCAGCAGCTTGCCCCACATGGTGTCGGCGGGGGCGGTCTGCTGCTCGTCGCCGGCCGTGATCGGCTCTTCCGGCGCCGGCGTGGTGTTGCAGGCGGCAACGAGAAGGGCTGACGCCGCAAGAAGGGACAGACGGAAAGCCAGGTTCGGGCGGAATCGCATGGGTTCGGTCAACTCCTTCGGGAGCCGCGTCCCCGGGCGCGACAGTCGCGTCCGGGCGCGGAAGGGTCCGGGCCAGCCCTGCCGGGTGCACCGCGAAAGCCCCGACTGAATAGCAAACCGCGCCCCGCTTCTCCAAGCGGGAAGCGCGCGGAACACGGATCGGACGCGGGCAGAACTGCACGTCCCCTCTTTCCGTCGCCGGCGGGAGCGGCGAAAGTGTGCCCGCCCCCTCTCCGGGCGCCCGCCCCTCCCGCCCTGCGGACCGCAATGCCCGATTTCGCCTCCTTCCTCCTCGCCGGGCTGGCACTCCTGGCGACGCCCGGCCCCACCAACACCCTGCTGGCCGCCTCCGGAGCGACCCGGGGCATCCGCGCGTCACTGCCGCTGGTGCCGGCCGAACTCGCCGGCTACCTGATCGCCCTTGCCGTGCTCACCCTGGTGCTGGTGCCGCTGGCCGACCGCTTGCCGATCCTGACGACAGCGCTGCGGATCGTGGCGGCGCTCTTCCTGCTGTGGTCGGCGCGCAAGCTCTGGCTGGCGGGGCGCGCCCTCTCCCGGGGCTCGCCGGTCACGCCGGCCCGGGTCTTTTTCACCACGCTCCTCAATCCCAAGGCCCTGGTGTTCGCGGTGGTGCTGTTTCCCGGACGCGACCCGGCCTGGGCGGTGCCGCTCTTCAGCGCGCTGGTGTCGGGCGTGGCCGTGGCCTGGATCCTGGCCGGCCATGCGCTCGGCCGGCTCGGCCGGTCGGCTGCGGTGCCCGGACGGGTGAACCGGCTCACGGCCGTGGGGCTCGGCCTCTTCGCCGTGCTGGTCGCCGGGTCGGCTCTCGGGGGACCGTGAGGCGACAGCCGCTCAATCCGCAAGCACACGTCATCAGTGCGCAAATGGGCATCATCGGGCCGGTGGGGGGTGGATTTCCGCCGGCGGCGGACCCACCTTGGGGCCGGTCGCGCCGGGCCCGCCCCGGAGGCGGCATGTGGTCGAGCACGAAGGACACGTCATCATGGACGCCCCGACCAGCCCCGAGATCCAGTCGGCCAGCGCGGAAGCGATTGCCGGGCGCGCGGGCGCCCTCGTTCCGCCCGAGGACGCCGCCATCGCCGAGGGCATTGCCCGGCGCCTGTTCTCCGCCATCTCGCCGGAGGACCTCGACCGGGCCGGCCTGTCGGTGCCCGAGGGCGCGGCCGCCTCGCTTGCCACCTTCGCGCGCATCCGCCCCCCGGCCACGACGCTGGTGCGGGCCTTCGATCCGGATCCGGAGAGCTGCGGCTTCGGCTCGCCCCATTCGATCATCGAGATCGTCAATGACGACATGCCCTTCCTGGTCGACTCGGTGGTGGCCGAGCTGGGCCGGCAGGGTCTTTCGATCCATCTCCTGCTGCATCCGGTGCTGATGACGGCCCGCGGCCCCGACGGCCGGCTCACCGCCGTCGACGACCGCACCGCCCGCACCCGCGAATCCATGATGCACGTCGCCGTGGACCGGCAGGCCGATGCCGAGCGGCTGGAGGCGATCGCCGACGGCCTGCGCGCGGTGCTGGCCGATGTCCGCATCGCGGTCACCGACTGGGCGCCGACCGTGGCGCGGGCGCGCGCCGCGGCCGCCCGGCTGGCCACCGGCATTCCGGGCGTGCCCGGCACCGTCAGCCGCTCGGAAGCCCAGTTCCTCGCCTGGCTGTCCGACGAGCATTTCACCTATCTCGGCTGCCGGCGCTACACCTACGAGCAGGCCGGCGACGAGGTCGTCTATCACCAGCTGCCGGGCTCCGGCCTCGGCCTGCTGACGGATCCCGAATTCGGCGTGTTCGACGCGGTGCGCTCCGGCTCGCCGCTGCCGCCCGAACAGCGCGCCTTCCTGGACCGGCCGGAAGCCATCCTCATCACCAAGCGCGACCGGATTTCCAGCGTTCACCGCCGCGTGCCCATGGACGTGGTCATCGTCAAGACCTACGGCCCGGACGGCAAGGTTTCCGGCGAGGAACGCTTCGTCGGCCTCTTCACCGCCTCGGTCTATTCCGGTTCCGTGCGCACGATCCCGCTGATCGCCGACAAGGTCGATGCGGTGATTGCCCGGGCCGGCTACGATCCCGCCAGCCACGCCGGCAAGACCCTCATCCACGTGCTGGAAACCTTCCCGCGCGACGAGATCTTCCAGCGCAGCGAGGAGGATCTGCTGCGCACGGTGATGGGCATCGTCGGCCTTCAGGACCGGCCGCGCACCGCCCTCTTCGTCCATGCCGACCCGTTCGACCGGCTGCTCTCGGCCCTCGTCTTCTCGCCGGCGGCGGCCTTCTCCTCCACGGTGCGGCTGCGCATGGCCGACCTGCTGGAGCGCGCCTATGGCGCCAAGGTCGCCAATTTCTCGACCCTGCTGTCGGATGAATCGCCGCTGGTGCGGCTGCTCATCACGCTGCGCCGCATTCCGCCCATCAGCCCGCTGCCGGACCAGGAGGAGGTGGAGCGCCAGCTCGCCGAGATCGCCCGCACCTGGACCGGCCGGCTGCGCGATGCCTTCGTGCGCCGCTATGGCGAGGCCGAGGGCCTGACCCGGGCCCGCCGCTTCGCCGACACCTTCCCGGGCTCCTATCAGGAGGCGATCGCGCCGGAAGAGGCGGTGGCCGACTCTGCTGCGGCGGAAGCCGCCTTCTCGGGCGGGCGGATCAAGGTGGACCTGCGCCGCACCGGCTCGGAATCGGTGTGGAGCCTGCGCGTGTTCCGGCCCGGAACGCCGCTGCCGCTCTCCGACCTGATCCCGCTTCTGGAAAATCTCGGCTTCCGCATCCTGCGCGAACAGGGCCCGTTCCCGCTGACGCTCGGCGGCACCGGCGATGGCGGCACGGTGTGGCTGCATGATTTCGCCATGTCCGGCAGCATGGAGGTGGCCGACCTCGGCCGCATCGGCCCGGTGCTGGAAGAGGCCGTGGACCGGCTGTGGGCCGGCACCATGGAAAATGACGGCTTCAACCGCCTGATCCTCTCGGCCGGCCTCGTCAGTGCCGAAGTCATCCTGCTGCGGGCCTATGCCCGCTTCATGCGCCAGACCCGGGCGCCCTTCTCCGTCGAATATATGGAGCAGGTGCTCTCGGCCCATCCGGCGATCGCGGCCGATCTGGTCGCCCTGTTCCGCACCCGATTCGATCCGGATCTGGCCGATGCCGGCCGGGCGGACGGGGAAGCCGCCATCGTTGCCCGCATCGAGGCGGCGCTCGATGGCGTCTCCAGCCTCGACGAGGACCGGATTCTCCGCCGCTTCCTGAATGCCGTGCAGTCGACGCTCAGGACCAACTTCTTCTCCACCGGTGCCGGGCCGGAGGCGGCGACGCTGGCGTTCAAGTTCGATTCCCGGGCGCTGTCCGACCTGCCGGCGCCGCGGCCGCTGGTGGAAATCTTCGTCTATTCGCCGCGGGTGGAAGGCACCCATCTGCGCTTCGGCAAGGTTGCGCGCGGCGGCATCCGCTGGTCGGACCGGCGGGAAGATTTCCGCACCGAGATCCTGGGCCTCGTGAAGGCGCAGCAGGTGAAGAACGCCGTCATCGTGCCGGTCGGCTCCATGGGCGGCTTCGTGCTGAAGAAGCCGCCGGCCTCGGGCGGGCGCGATGCGCTGCAGGCGGAAGGCATCGCCTGCTACAAGCTCTTCATCCGCAGCCTGCTCGATCTCACCGACAATCTGGTCGCCGGCAGCGTGGTGCCGCCGGTACGCGTCGTGCGCAATGACGCTTACGACCCCTATCTGGTGGTCGCCGCCGACAAGGGCACGGCCACCTTCTCCGACATCGCCAACTCGCTCTCCCAGGAAGCCGGCTTCTGGCTGGACGATGCCTTCGCCTCGGGCGGCTCGGCCGGCTATGACCACAAGAAGATGGGCATCACCGCCCGCGGCGCGTGGGAATGCGTGAAGCGCCATTTCCGCGAGCGGGATCTGGACATCCAGACCCAGCCCTTCACCGTGGTCGGCGTCGGCGACATGTCCGGCGACGTGTTCGGCAACGGCATGCTGCTGTCGGAAGCGACGAAGCTGGTGGCCGCCTTCGACCATCGTCACATCTTCATCGATCCGACCCCGGATCCGGCCGTCAGTCACGCCGAGCGGCGCCGGCTGTTCGACCTGCCGCGGTCCGCGTGGGCGGACTACAACGCCGCGCTGATTTCGGCCGGCGGCGGCGTCTATGCCCGCGACCTCAAGTCGATCCCGCTCTCGGCGGAGGCACGCGCCCTTCTCGGCATCGAGGAGGCGAAGCCCACGCCGCAGACCGTGATGCGGGCAATCCTGATGGCCCAGGTGGACCTGCTGTGGTTCGGCGGCATCGGCACCTACATCAAGGCCGCCGACGAATCCAACGCCGATGCCGGGGACAAGGCCAACGACCCGATCCGCATCGACGGGGCGCAGGTGCGGGCCCGCGTTGTCGGCGAGGGCGCCAATCTCGGCGTCACCCAGCGCGGCCGCATCGAGGCGGCGCGCAACGGCGTCGGCATCAACACCGACGCCCTCGACAACTCCGCCGGTGTCGACACCTCCGACCATGAGGTGAACATCAAGATCCTGCTGGCGGATGCCATCGACCGCGGGGCGCTGGCGCGGGCCGACCGGGATGCGCTGCTCGCCTCCATGACCGATGACGTGGCCGCCCACGTTCTCCAGGACAACTATCAGCAGAGCCAGGCCATCAGTCTGGCCCAGAAGACGGCGGTCGAGGATCTCGATGCCGCCGCCGACCTGATGCGCGATCTGGAAAAGGCGGGCCTCCTGCAGCGCGACGTCGAGTTCCTGCCCGGCCGCGACGGCATCGCCCGCCGGCGCGCCGCCGGCGAGGGCCTCACCCGGCCGGAACTGTGCGTGCTGCTCGCCTATGCCAAGAACGCGCTGTTCGACGCGCTGATCGTCTCCGGCCTGCCGGATGATCCGCACATCGCCGACGAGATCGACCATTATTTCCCGCCGGTCCTCGTCGGGCGCTATCCGGAGTCCCTGAAGGCCCACCGGCTGCGGCGGGAAATCATCACCACGGGCGTGGTGAACACCCTCGTCAACCGGGCGGGCGCCACCTTCCTCACCCGGGTGGCCGGCCGCACCGGCGCCAGCGAGGCCGACATCGCCCGGGCCTATCTGGCGGCCTCCGCCATCTTCGAGCTGCCGGCCCTGTGGGCCCGCATCGAGGCACTGGACCTCATCGCCCCGGCATCGGCCCAGCTCGACATGCTCGGCCGCACCCGCCGGCTGATCGAGCGGGCGGCGTTCTGGCTGGGGCGCTCGCTGCCCCAGCCGATCGACGTGGTGGCCACCGTCGCCCGCGTCCAGCCCGGCGCCGCGGCCTTCCGCGCCGCCCGGGTGGCGGGCAGCCCGGGCATTCCGGTGCCCGGCGTGCCGGATGATCTGGCCGCCGCCGTCGCCGCTCTCGATGATCTGGTGTTTGCGCTGGATCTGGTGCCGCTGTCGGAGAAGACCGGCCGGGCGGTGGCGGATCTGGCCGCCCTCCATGGCGAGATCGGCGCGCGCGCCGGTGTCGACCGGCTGCGCGCGGCTGCCGCCTCCCTTCCCCGCCCGGACCGCTGGGCGGCAAGCGCCGCGGATGCCATCGGCGAGGACTTCGGCCGCATCCAGGCAGCCCTTGCCGGCGAGATCGCCCAGTCGGGCCTCGGCGTGGAGGACTGGCTCGCCACCCGGGTGACGGCGCGCGACCGGCTCGACCGCTCGCTCGGCGAACTGGCCGCCCAGTCCGGCGCCAGCCTGTCGGCGCTGGTGGTGGTCGGCCACGACCTGCGCGCGCTGGCGATTGCGGGCTAGGGCAGTCCGCACCCGAGCACCTGATACCAAAGATCCTTGAAAAGGACTCTGTGGTATTCCGATGCAGATTTTCCATGCCATTGGAGCATATGGAAAATCTGCTAATCTTCAGGCGCGCGGTACGGTCAGCACTTCGTGCGCCTGGTATGAAAGGGGGAGAGGTCCGGAGGCCCCCGGGCCTCCGGTCGGGGGATCGGGGGCAGACGCCCCCGGATGGCGTCAGTCCCGGTCCCCGACGGGCGGATAGACGTGCCGCCCGCCCTTGAAGTCGGTCACGACAAAACCCTCGCCATCGGTCTCCAGATAGTCCGGCCCGATGGGCGCCTTGCCGTGGCCGCCGGGAATGTCGAGCACATAATCGGGCTGGCAGAGGCCGGACCAGCGGCCGCGCAGGGTCTTCAGGATCTCGCGGCCGCGGCCGATCGGCACGCGGAACTGGCTGGTGCCGGGGGCGAGATCGCCCTGATGCAGATAATAGGGCTTCACCCGGGCTTCCACGAAGGCGCGCATGAGGGCGCCGAGCGTCTCCGGATCATCGTTGACGCCGGCGAGCAGCACCGACTGGGACAGCATCGGAATGCCGGCATCGACGAAGCGGGCGCAGGCGGCCCGCGCCGCAGGCGTCAGCTCCCGGGCGTGGTTGGCGTGCAGCACCACCCAGGTGGCGAGCCCCGGATGGCGGATCGCATCGACAAGGCCCGCCGTCACCCGGTCCGGATCCACCACCGGCACGCGGCTGTGGAAGCGCAGCACCTTCACATGGGGGATCGCCGCCAGCGCCTCGGTCAGGGCCTTGAGGCGCCGCGGGCTGGCGACCAGCGGATCGCCGCCGGTGACAACCACCTCCCAGACCTCCTCATGGGCCCGGACATAATCGAGGATGCGGGCGAGATCCTCGGCTGACAACGCCTCGGCCTTGCCCGGCCCCACCATCTCGCGGCGGAAGCAGAAGCGGCAGTAGACCGGGCAGACCGACACGAATTTCAGAAGCACCCGGTCCGGATAGCGGTGGACGAGGCCCGGCAGCGGCGAATGGGCGTGGTCACCGATGGGGTCGGCGCGCTCCTCCGGGGTCGTCACCAGCTCCGCGACATCCGGCACGAACTGGCGGGCGATCGGGTCGCCCGGGTCGGCGGCGTCGATCAGGTCCGCCATCACCGGGGTGATGGCCACCGCATAGCGCTCCGCCACCCGGGCCAGATCGGCACGCGCCGCCGGCGGCGCCAGCCCGGCGCCGACGACATCATCGGCCGAGCGCAGGGTGCCGGAACCGGGCAGGATAGACGGAGACGGGGAGGACATCGGCGGAACCCGAAGACAGGACGGGGACGGGAAAAACCGACGGGCCGGCCGGCCCGCGAGGGGACGGCCGACCCGGTCAGAACGTGTCATATCAAAGGTCCTGGAGAAGGAGCCTTTGA
>JBBSSF010000144.1:0-7843 GCA_038242345.1 Hyphomicrobiales bacterium | reverse complement strand
GAGGCTGAAGGCCGGGACGTAGGTGAGGAGCATCAGGATGAGGGCGAGCACCAGATAATGCGGCCAGCCGCCCCAGAAGACGTCCATCACCCCGATCCGGGCGACGCGGGCCATGATGAAGAGATTCAGGCCGACCGGCGGGGTCACGCCGCCCAGCACCAGGTTGAACACCATCACCAGGCCGAAATGGATCGGGTCGACGCCCATGGAGCCGAGGAGCGGGAACAGGATCGGCGACAGGATCAGCATGATCGGCAGCGGCTCCATCACCGTGCCGAGCAGCAGCAGCATCACGTTGATGACGAGCAGGATCACCCAGGGCGTGCTGCTGATCGAGCGCAGGAACTCGTCCACCACCTGGCCGAGGCCGGCATAGGTGGCGAGCGACCCGAAGATCTGGCTGGTGGCCACCGTCATCATCACGACCGCCGTCATCATGGCGGCGGTCATGGCGGACTCGAAGAAGGCCGGGAGCGACAGGTCCCGGTAGACGAAGACGCCGAGGAGGATGGTGTAGAGCACCACGATGGCCGCGGATTCCGTGGGGGTCGCGATGCCGAACACCTTGGTGACGATGATGAGCACCGGCGCGCCGAGGGGCAGCAGTCCCTCCAGGATGGCGCGCTTCTTCTCCTGCCGGCTCAGTGCCTCGCCCATGGGCAGATTGTGCACCCGGGCGAGGATGCGGCTGGTGATGAGCAGGCCGATGCACATCAGGAAGCCCGGAATGATGCCGGCGATGAACAGGTCGCCCACCGACAGGTTGGCGATGGCCCCGAGCAGGATGAACATGATCGACGGCGGAATGATCGGCGCCATGCAGGCGGCCGCCGAGATCACGCCGGCCGAATAGCGCACGGGATAGCCGCGCTTGGTCATCTCCGGGATCAGGATCGAGCCGACGGCGGCGGCATCCGCGATGGCCGAGCCGGAGATGCCGGCCATGAACAGGTTGCCGGTGATGCCCACATCGGCGAGGCCGCCCCGCCGCCGGCCGACCAGGGTGGCGGCAAAGGCGATCAGGCGCCGCGTCACCCCGGCCTTGGTCATCAGCTCGCCGGCGAAGATGAACATCGGGATGGCCAGCAGCGAGAAGCTGTCGACGCCCGCCGTCAGTTCCTGGACGAACAGGATGGGATTGATTGGCCGGTCGTCGAACTGGCTGAGGCCGATATAGGCGAGCGAGGCGACGCCGATCGCAAACGCGATGTCCATGCCGAGCAGCACGAACACGAACAGCGCGAGGATCATGGAGACGAGGAGCATCGACGATCGAGTCCCGTGAGAGGGGGCCGGACAGGGCCGGCGGGCCGGGCAGGGGGGAAGCAGGCAGGGGAGGCGGGCGCCGCTGGCAGGTCGTCAGGCGCCGGGATCGTCGGTGCCGCCGCGGGCGATGTGCACCAGGGTGCGGATCTCCGAGACCATCAGCAGCAGCGCACCCAGGGGCAGCGGCAGATAGGTCCAGATGTCCGAGAGGCCGGTGGAGAGCACCGTGTTGTGGGCCGACAGGCGCAGCACGGGCTGCGAGTACCAGACGATCACCACCAGCATGACGACAATTGCAACGTGCATCGCGAACTCGATCGCCCGGCGCAGTGTGCGCGGGAAGCGGACGATGATGCCGGTCATGCGGATGTTGTAGCCGAACAGGTAGGCGAAGCCCGCGCCGAGGAAGCTCATCCACACGAAGAGCAGCTTGGGGACATCCTCGCCCCAGATCGGCGGCTTGTGCGCGAAATAACGCATGCCGACAGAATAGAGAATCAATCCGGTGAACGCGATCAGGACGACGCCGCACGCCATCCCGGCGTAGTTTTTCAGCGCGGACATGAAACGTCTTTCGGACTGAAGCACGGAACGTCTCCCGATTGGATTGCAAGTATATAGCTATATATACTCGTGAATGCAGCCGCGGATATCAGTCTATAGGGGGATTCTCGGTCGCGCAATTTCCTGAGGTCGAAATTTATATTTCGGCAGGGGGCTTGCGCGGCCGCCATCTGATTTGTCATAAAGATATTGCAATCAGACAGCTTGTCCAGATGCCTTTTTTGGGTGCATGGCAAAAAAATGGGCTGTCCGGGCGGCTTTCTGGTGTGCGGGTGCGAAGGGCGCCCTCCTTTCGGGGAGGATCCGGCCGCGCTCCGTGCGCCGGCCGGAGGTGTGCTCTTCACACCCTGTGATTGCATTCGCTGCGGCCGCCGCGTGCGGTCGGGGATGTCGGCCCCGGTGTCCGGGCTTCAGGAGATCCACCATGATTCGGCGCGGTTTCGTCGATCTCGACCACGGACAGATCCATTTCCGCACCGCCGGTGCCGGGGGCACGCCGCTGGTGATGATCCACCAGTCGCCGGGCTCCTCGAAGCAGCTGGAAGGGATGATTCGCGAACTGGGACACGGCCGCCGCGTCATTGCCCCCGACACGGCCGGCAATGGCGACTCGGAAGCGCTAGCGAATCCCGTGCCGACCATTGCCGATCTCGCAACCACGGCCTTTGCCGCCATCGAGGCCCTCGTCGACGGGCCGTTCGATCTCTATGGCAGCCACACCGGTGCCTCGATCGCCGTCGACATCGCCATTGCCCATCCGGATCGGGTGCGGAAACTGGTCATCGACGGCATGGGTCTCTATGCGGTGGATGAACAGGCCGAGATCATCGCCCGCTATGCCCGCGAGATCGAACCGGATCTCGAAGCGACGCACCTGATGAAGGTCTGGCATTTCTGCCGCGACCAGCTGCTGTTCTGGCCCTATTACAACCGCACGGCGGAAGGGCGACTGCCAAATGGTCTGCCGGATGCCGACGGCCTGCATGATTTCGTCGTGGAAGTGCTGAAGGCGGTACGCACCTATCACCGCTCCTACCGCGCCGCCTTCCGCCACCCGAAGCGCGACCGGCTCAAGCTCCTCGGCGTTCCGACCCTCGTCGTCTCCTCGCCGTCGGACATGCTGCACGGCTACTTCGCCGACGTGGTGGCGACGGTTCCGGGCGCCCGCTCGGCCGAGCTGTCGGCCTGGGGCGCGGCGGATTTCGATGCCGGCAGCGCCGCCCTCATCGCCGCCTTCCTGGACGGGGAGGGCGCATGACCGACCCCTCCCGCCGCCTCGCCGATTGCCCGCTGGTGATCTTCATCGCCTACACCCTGCCGGCCGATGCCGGGGAGCGCGGCTATGCGCCCTGGCTGGAGCGGGTCGACAACCCGTTCTTCAACAGCCGTCCCGGGGTCCGCCACTATGCCAACTGGCGTCTGGGCCGGGTGCTGTCCGGCACCGCGCCGGGCTGGGACTGGTTCGATTTTGAGGGTCTCGCCTCGGCCGAGGATCTGGAATCCGTGTGGTTCGATCCGGCGCTGGATGATTTCCGCGCCGAATGGATCCGGCTGTGGGGCTATGGCCCGCGCGATGCGCGCACGGCGTCCGTGCTCGCCAATTCCTATGTGCTGCGCCCGGCGGCCCCGGCCGGTCAGGTGGCGGCGGCCGAGCGGGCCGTCTTCGTTGCCGGCTGTGGCGAGGCGCCGGCCGGCGGCGCGATTTTCCAGGTGACCGGCGTGCTGCCCAAGCACTTCGCCGCGCCCGCCGGCACCCCGCGCCCCGACGACTGGTGCCGCCCGGTTGCGGACGGCAACCCGCTCGGCTTCGATTGGCTCGGGCTGGTCGCGGACATCGACGCGGTGCCGGCCGCGGCCACGGTCGTGGCCGAGGCGGTCCGGGTGGCCGCACCCGACCGCGCCGTGCAGAAGGGGGAGAGCGCATGAGCAGGGGCAAGATGCCGGAGAGCGAGGCCGCCGACGAGGCCGTGGAGACCACGCCGCTGTCGGGCGCGGGACGCTCGCCGCTCTATCACCAGATCTACATGATCCTGCGCGACGGGATCCTGAACGGCACCTACCGGCCGGGCGAGCTGCTGCCGTCCGAGCACGAGATCACCCGCCGCTTCGGCGTCTCGCGCATCACGGCGGCCCGCGCCCTGGACGAGCTGGCCGCTGCCGGCATGGTGCGGCGCCGGCGCGGACATGGCACCGAGGTCACCTACCGGCCGGAAAGCCCGCCGCTGCGCGGTTCCGTCGCCAACTGGCTGCAGGCCGCCGCCTCCATGGGCCGCGTCACCCGGGTGGACGTGGTGGAATTCGGCTACGGCCCGGCCAATGACGAGGAGGCCGACGCCCTCCAGGTCGAGGCCGGGGCCGAGGTCCAGCGCTCGGTGCGCGTGCGCAGCCACGAGGCGGGGCCGTTCTCGGTGCTGACCGCCGTGGTGCCCGGCGCCCTCGGCCACACCTATCAGCCGGCCGAACTCTCCGGCAGCCCGCTGCTCTCCCTTCTGGAGCGGGCCGGCGTCACCGTCGACCGCGCCCAGCAGGTCATCACCGCGACGCTTGCCACCCATCCGGTGGCCGGCCTCCTCGATACCGAGGTCGGCGCCGCCCTCATCAAGCTCCAGCGCGTGGTGGTCGACACCGACGGGCGCCCGGTCGAGTACCTGACGGCGCTCTACCGGCCCGACCGCTACCGCCTCGAAATGGTGCTGACTTCCGCCGAGACGGTGTCCTCCCTCGGGGGCTCCGTCGATGGCCGCGACGAGAGGTGGAGCCGGCGATGACCGATCCGACCACGCTTGCCGAGAAGATCATCGCGCGCGCTGCCGGCCGCGCCCGGGTGGAACCGGGCGAGATCGTCACCGCCCGGGTCGATCTGGCGATGATGCATGATTCCGGCGGCCCCCGCCGGGTGGCGCCGATCCTGAAGCGCCTCGGCGCGCCGATCTGGGATCCCTCCCGGGTGGCGCTGGTGATCGACCACTATCTGCCGGCCGACAATCCGGAATCCATCGGCATCGTCGAGCTGGCGCGCGCCTATGGCAAGGCGGAAGGGCTCGCCAACGTGTTCGACGGCGAGGGCATCTGCCATGTGGTGGTGCCGTCCCGCGGCCTGCTGAAGCCCGGCATGTTCGCCGTCGGTGGCGACAGCCACTCCCCGACCGGGGGCGCCTGGGGCGCCTTCATGTTCGGCGTCGGCGCCACCGAGATGGCCGGCGTGCTCGCCACCGGCGAGATCTGGGTCGAGGTGCCGGAGACCATCCGCATCGAGCTGACCGGGCGCCTTTCCCCCGGCGTCTCGGCCAAGGACGTGATGCTGATGCTGTGCGCCCGCCTCGGCATGGGCGGCGGGCGTTTCCAGGCGGTGGAATATGGCGGGTCTGCGGTCACGGCCCTCTCCCAGCAGGAGCGCATGACGCTCTCCAACATGACCGCCGAACTCGGTGGCCAGACCGGTCTGGTCGTGCCCGATGCGACCACGGCCGCGGCACTGGCTGCGGCCGGTGCCGATCCCGGCGACTGGACGCGCTGGACCAGCGATCCGGGCGCGAAACTGCTGGAGCATCATGTCTTCGATGCCGCGGCCCTTGCCCCCCAGGTGGCCGCGCCCCATTCGCCGGCCAATTCCCGGCCGGTGACGGAAACCGAGGGGACGCGCATCGACACCGCCTATGTCGGCGCCTGCACCGGCGCCAAGCTGGTCGACATGCGCATGGCCGCCGAGATCCTGAAGGGGCGCCGGGTCGCCTCCGGCACCCGGCTGCTGCTGGCGCCGGCCTCCAAGCAGGATCAGGCGGCGGCCGAGGCCGAGGGCACCCTCGGCGTGCTGCTCGCGGCGGGGGCGGAGATGCTGCCCAACGCCTGCGGCATCTGTGCCGGCTATGGCTCGGCCCGCTTTGCCGAGGGCGAGGTGGCGATCTCCACCACCGCCCGCAATTTCCGCGGCCGCATGGGGGCGGACAGCTCCGAGGTCCATCTGGCCTCGCCCTACACGGTTGCGGCCTCCGCTGTCACCGGCCGCATCACCGATCCCCGGCCTTTCCTGGAGGGAACCAGACCATGAGCGGACGCGCCTGGGTTCTGGGCGATGACGTCGACACCGACGCGCTCGCCCCCGGCCGGTACATGCGCCTGCCGATCGGAGAGCTTGCCCGTCACTGTCTGGAAGGGATCGCGCCCGATTTCGCGGGCGCCGTCCGGCCGGGCGACGTGGTCGTGGGCGGGGAGAATTTCGGCATCGGCTCGTCGCGCGAGCAGGCGGCCGAGGCGCTCCGGCATCTGGGGGTGGTGGCGGTGGTCGCCCGTTCCTTTGCCGGCATCTTCCGTCGCAACGCCATCAATCTCGGCCTGCCGACCCTCGTCTGCGCCGATGCCGGCCTGATCCGGGCCGGCGAGCGGATCGAGGTCGATCTCGAAGGCGGCCGCCTTGTCCTGCCCGACCGCGCTGCGGTCGTCGCCTTCCGTCCGCTGCCGGCGGTGCTTCTGGAGCTTCTGGCCGATGGCGGGCTCGTTCCGCATCTGGAGAAGCGCTTTGCCGCCCGTGCCAAGGAGTATGCTCCCCGATGACGTCCGGTTCCCCCCTCCGGGCCCGCCTCGCCGCCCCGCCGATCCTGCTGGCGCCGGGGGTCTATGATGCCCTGTCGGCGGTGATCGCCGAGAAGGCCGGCGCCGAGGCCGTCTATCTGTCCGGCGCCTCCATCGCCTATGGCCGCGCCCATCCCGATATCGGCCTCGTCGACATGACCGAGGTCGCCGACATCCTCGCCCGCATCCGCGAGCGCACGGCCCTGCCGATCATTGCCGATGCCGACAACGGCTTCGGCAATGCCCTCAACGTCCAGCGCACCGTCCGCACCTTCGAGCATGCCGGCGCCACCGGCATCCAGATCGAGGACCAGACGCTGCCCAAGCGCTGCGGGCATCTTTCCGGCAAGACCCTGATCCCGCCGGCCGAGATGGTCGGCAAGATCCGCGCCGCCCTCGATGCCCGCCGCTCGGACGGGACCGTCATCGTCGCCCGCACCGATGCGGTGGCGGTGGAGGGGCTGGAGCGCGCCTTCGACCGGGCAGAAGCCTATCTGGAGGCCGGCGCCGACGTGCTCTTCATTGAAGCGCTGCGCACCCTCGACGAGATGCGCGCAGCCACCCGCCGTTTCGGCAGCCGGGTGCCGCTGCTGGTCAACATGGTGGAAGGCGGCCGCACGCCGCTGATGAGCGCGGCCGAACTCCAGGCACTGGGCTTCGCGCTGGTGATCTTCCCCGGCGGGGCCATGCGCGCCGTCTCCCATGCCCTCACCGACTATTATCGCTGCCTGGTCGACGACGGCACCACGGCCGGCTTTGCCGACCGCATGTTCGATTTCCGCGGCATCAACGAGCTGATCGGCACCGACGCCTTCCTGGCCGCCGGCCGCCGCTATGACGCGGACACCGTTGCCCCCCTCCAGACTGCCGATGTTGGGAGTTCCGAATGATCGATCCGGTCACCCTGGCCGTTCTCGCCGGGCGTCTCGAACAGATCGCCGACGAGATGGACGCGACCCTCTATCGCGCGGCCTTCAATCCGATCATCGCCGAGGCCCATGACGCCTCCCATGGCCTCTATCATCCCGAGACCGGCGCCACCCTGGTGCAGGGCAAGTCCGGCCTGCCGATCTTCGTCGGCGCCATGTCCTTTGCCGTGGCGGCCGTGATCGAGAAGACCCGCGCCGCCGGTGTCGTGCCGGCGCCCGGCGATGTGTGGATCTTCAACGATCCCTATCAGGGCGGCACCCATCTGTCGGACTTCAAGCTCGTCCGGCCGGTCTATGTCGAGGGCAAGCTGTTCTGCTGGCTGGCCTCCGTCGGCCACTGGCATGATGTCGGCGGCAACGTGCCCGGCAACTACAACCCGCGTGCCACCGAGAGCTTCCAGGAAGCGGTGATGATCCCGCCGGTCCGGCTCTATGCCGCCGGCGAGCTGCGCCAGGATGTCATCGACATCCTCATCGCCAACACCCGCCAGCCGCGCTCCCTGTGGGGCGATCTC
>JBBSSF010000143.1:0-7845 GCA_038242345.1 Hyphomicrobiales bacterium | reverse complement strand
CGGGCCCGGGCGGCGGCCAGCGCCTCATCCCGGGCGGCGATGAGCTCCTGCTCGGCGCGCACGTCGGCGGAGATGTCGCGCACGAAGCCGATGACGATGCGGTGGTCCCCCTGCACCGCCGAGCCGAGGGAGATCTCGGCCGGAAACTCCTCGCCGCCGGCCCGCATCGCCGTCGTCACCAGACGGTCGCCGTCGCCGGCCGGCAGGCCGCCGGTCGCGACATGGCGGCGGAAATTGGCGACGTGGCGCTTGCGCAGGCGCTCCGGCACCAGAAGATCGGAGATCTTCCCGCCGAGAAAGGCGGCATGGGAATAGCCGAACATGCCTTCCGCCGCCGGATTGACCTCAAGCACCCGGCCCTCGTCATCGGCAACGATGATGGCATCGCGCGAGGCAAAGATGGTGTTCTGGAAGCGCTCGTGATTTTCCGCGATCACCCGGGAGCGGGCGACCGAGAGCTGGAACACGCGGATGAGCACGACGATGGCCAGCGACAGCGCCACCAGCAGCGCCGCGCCCATGGAGGCGGTCTGGGTGATGAGCTCGGCCAGCGCCTTGCGCTCGCTGTCGGACTGCTGGGCGAAGTGGCGCACATAATCGAGGGCTACCGCCCGCGCCGTGGCGCGCATGGCCGACACCGTGGCGCGCATTTCCGGCAGGGCCGCCCGCAGCGCCTCATCAGGCCCGTCGATCAGCGGCACCAGCTGGTCCAGACCGGCCTGGACGCCGCGCAGCGCGGCAATGGACAGGGAGAGATCGGCGGACGCCTGGGCGGCGGCACGCTTCGCCACCGCCTCGATGCGGCTGTAGAAGATGTCGAAGCGCAGGCGGACATCGTCGAGAGATGCGCCGAGCCCCATCTCGACGGCATTCATCGTGTCGACGAGCACCAGGGCCTCGACGTCGATCTGGGCCATCTCCCACTGCTGGTTATCCGTGGGCGCGGCCGTGAGGTCGACCAGCTCGTGATGGATGCGCACCGACAGCACGCCGAGGGCGGTGCCGGCGATCACCAGAATGACGATCACCAGCGCGAACTGGCGGCTGGAAAAGGCCCAGAAGCGCGTGCGGCTGTCCTCCCGCCACATGGTCATGCCCTCCGGCCCGTTCGCGCGGGGACCGCGACCGGCGGGCGCCGCCGGCCTCACTCGCGCACGTCGATCCGGTTCAATTGCCAGATGCTGCGGGAGTAGACAACTTCGGAGCGATAGTCCGCCTTCGCATCATAGGGGTAGACGATCCACAGCGGGCCGCGGTTGCGCACCGGCAGGGCATGGCCATCGATCGCATAGGCGACGATCGGGCCATCGGCCGTGGCATCGGCCACCGGGATGTCGACCGCATAGTCGTTGAGGGCGATCGCGTGCAGCGTTCCCCCGCTCGCCCCGACGGCGGCCACCAGATCCTTCAGCCGCACGCCCTCGAAGGTGACCGGGCCGTCGGTCCAGATGGTGCGGGTGCTGAAGGAGGCCTGCGGCAGCGCCTTCAGCATGGCGAGGTCGAAGACGGCGCCGGAAGGCGCGTTGCGGCTGGCGATGGCGCCGGAGACAGTGAGCACCGGCTTGCCCGAGGGCGGCGCCAGCTCGCCGGCACGGGCGGCGCTGACCAGCGGCAGACAGGCAAGCAGGAGCGCGGCCAGAGCCGCTTTCAGCAGTCTCGTCATGAGGGGCTCCCCGGGAGTCCGGAACGGTTGGCGTGGACGGATGAGGTGTGCCGGGAGACATAGCGCAACCGGCCGCCCCCGGGCGGGCGCATCGGGAGAGCGGACCTATCCTTCCGCATATGTGCCGGCCCGCCTATCCCGACGGATAGGGGGCTGCCACTTCTGCGCGCGCACCTGACCGGACGCTGCCGCCAGACCGCGCGCCCTTAGGGCTATCACCCTCTCCTGTCGCCCGCGTCGATCCCGCCCCCGTGCTCCGGGCCCGCGGACCGGCGCCGTCCAGGATCCGTTCTCGCCCGGGAGTGCCGCCCGTGTTCGCCACCGCCCTCTCCGCCTGCCGGATGCGCCTGCCCGCCCCTCTCCGGCGCGTGCTGGCCAACGGCCTGCATGCCGATCTCCTCGCCATGGGCGCGGCCCAGGTGGCCGTGCGGGTGTCGCGGCTGGTGACGACCATCGTGCTCGCCCGGGTGCTGAGCCCGGCCGATGTCGGCCTCGCCGCCGTCGTGCTGACGGTCTACGAGCTGGTGGCCATCCTCACCCGCAACGGCATTTCCGCCCGGGTGGTGCAGGCCGGCGCCGACGAGGTGGCGGCGGTGGCCGAAACCGCCCACACCCTCACCTGGATCGTCTGCGGCGGGCTGACGCTGGTCCAGCTGGCGATTGCCTGGCCGGTGGCGCTCGCCTTCGGCGACATGCGGCTCGCCCTGCCGATCGCGGCCATGGCGCCGATCTATCTGGCGACCCCGCTCTCCAGCATCCAGGGCGCCTTCATCCAGCGCGAGGGACGGGTGCGGCGCTTTGCAGCGGCCAGCGCCTGCCAGGTGATCGCCGACAACCTCCTGTGCGCCCTCTGCGCCCTCGCCGGCCTCGGCATGTGGGCGATCATCCTGCCGAAGCTGCTGGTGGCCCCGATCTGGATGGCCTTCCTGCGCTATGGCCACCCGTGGCGGGCGCGCCGCTTCCCCGTCTCCCTTGCCGGGGGCCGGGAGATCCTGCGCTTCGGCCGTTCGGTGCTCGGGGTCGAGCTGCTGACGACGCTCCAGACCAATGCCGACAACCTGCTCGTCGGCGCCTTTCTCGGGGCCGAGGCCCTCGGCCTCTATTTCTTCGCCTTCAATGCCGGCCTCGGCATCACTCTCGGTCTGGTCAATGCCTTCGGCATCGCGGTGTTTCCCCATCTCTGCGCCGTCCGGGAGGATGCCGGCGCGCTTGCCCGCCGCTACCGCCAGGCGCTGCGGACCCTCGCCCTGATCGTGGTGCCGATCGTCCTCGTCCAGGTGACGCTGGCGCCGGTCTATGTGCCGCTGGTGTTCGGCGCCAGATGGGAGCCGGCGATCCCGGTGCTGATGGTCATCTGCCTGTCGGCCCTGCCGCGGCCCTTCGCTTCCGCCACCTCCCAGCTCCTGAAGGCGGCGGGGCGGCCGGAAATCGAACTGCGCTGGCAGGCGGGCATCACCCTCGCCTTCGTCCTCGCCGTGCTGGCCGGCCTGCCCTTCGGCATCCTCGGCGTGGCGGGTGCGGTGCTGGCGGTCCAGCTCTGCGGCCTCACCGCCTTCTGCCTCCTCGCCCCGAGGCAGGTGCTGGTGCCGCCTGCCCCGACGGCGGAAGCAGACGACCGGCCCGCTTCCCTCTCCGGCCGCACCGCGACCCCGCATCGGGACCGCGCCAGCCGGCGGCCGAGGATGCTGATGCCGCCCGCGCATCCGGCAGCACCGGTCTCCAGCCCGGCCTGAGGCCCGATCCGCCGTCCCCGGACCCGCCCTCCTGCGGGCCCCGGGGATGCGACGCCGGCGCCGATCACAGCAGCCCCTGCTCCTTGGCGATGATGGCGGCATGGGTGCGGTTGCGCGCATCGAGCTTGCGGCACAGCGTCTTGACGTGGAGCTTCACCGTCACCTCCTGAAGATCGAGGGACAGGCCGATCTCCTTGTTGGAGCGGCCATCGACCAGCCCGCGCAGCACCTCCATCTCCCGCTTGGTGAGGCGGGCGGCGAGCGGATTCTCGGGCTCCTCCTCCTTCTCGGTCATGAAGCTGATCGGCGCATACTGCTCGCCCGCCGCCATGAAGCGTATGGCGTGGACGAGGGAGCGGGCCGGCATGCTCTTCGGCAGGAAGCCGGCGGCGCCCGCCTCCAGCACCTGCTCGGCCACCGCCCGGCTCGCCGTGCCGGAAATGATGCCCACCGGACTGCCGAAATTGAGCTCGCGCGCCCGGGCAAGGCTCTCCAGGCCGTTCATGCCCGGCATGCCCCAGTCGAGCAGCACCAGATCGAACGGCCCCTCCCGGGTCATCCGGTCCGCGGCGCCGGCAAAGTCGCCGACGACGGACACCTGCATCCCGGGTTCCCGGCCGAGAAAGGCCGAGATCGTGTCGCGGACCAGCTCATGATCGTCGGCCAGCAGGATCTTCATGGAGGACCTGTTCAGGGCTGGAGGACTGGCAGGACGGGGCCGCCGGACGGACACGCCGCCCCCGACGGCAACCACGGGCCGCACATCCGGCGGACCGCGGGCACCACACCCGCCTCGGCGGACATCATATCCCGTCGCCCGGCGAGTTTCACGTCTTCCGTCCTATCCGCCGCCCGCACCACCTGAAGATGCTTTCGCATAGCTCCCGACCTCAGCAAGCACAGGCCACCTATCCGGAAGCATAGACCGCCCCGCCCTTCCTGCACTTCTTGCAACCGGAAGCGTTCCTTCCCTGCCCTTGGGGCACCGCAACAGCCTGCGGCGGCGGATCTATAGTGCCTTCAACACACCGGCACGACCGGCTCCCCCTGCTGAAGGCAGACCGAAATGACCGCTCTCGCCACGATCAACATTCTCTCCCTGCCGATCATCAACGCCACCGCGACCGATGCACTGGACGAACTCTTCCGCGGCGAGCGCGTGACCGGCTTCTTCATCAATGCCCATTGTGTCAATGTCGCCTCCGGCGACCCGGTCTATCGCTGGGCGCTCTCCAAGGCCGACCATCTGCTGCCCGACGGCATCGGCGTGAAGATCGCCGCCCGGGTCCAGGGCACCCGGCTGATCGAGAATCTCAACGGCACCGACCTGTTCGTGCCGCTGATGCGCACGGCGGCGGCGCGCGGCCGGGCGGTCTATTTTCTCGGCTCCGCCCCGGGTGTCGCCGAGGCAGCCGCGGACCGGGCCGGCACGCTGGCCCCCGGGCTCGCGGTCGCCGGCTGCCGCGACGGCTATTTCTCCGATGCCGAGGAGGAGGCCGTCATCGCCGAGATCAACCGCAGCGGCGCCGAGATCCTGCTGGTCGCCCTCGGCGTGCCGCGGCAGGAAATCTGGATCGCCCGCAACCGGCACCGGCTGACTGCCCGGCTGGTGATGGGGGTCGGCGCGCAGTTCGATTTCTGGTCCGGCCGGGTGCGCCGGGCGCCGGCGCTGGTGCGCCGGGTCTCGTGCGAATGGCTGTGGCGTCTGGCGCTGGAGCCGCGCCGGCTGGCCAGGCGCTACCTGATCGGCAATGCCGCCTTCCTCGCCCGGGTGGCCGCGCGCGCCACCACCGACCGCATCGCCGCCGAACCCGGCCGGGCCGGCAAGCGCCTGCTCGACATCACCGTGGCCGGCGCGGCGCTGATGCTGCTGGCCCCGCTCTTCGCCCTCGTGGCGGCGGCAATCGCCCTCACCTCGAAGGGGCCCGTGCTCTTCCGCCAGGAGCGGGTGGGCGCCGGCGGGCGGCCTTTCACCATGCTGAAATTCCGCTCCATGCATGCCGATGCCGAGGCGCGGCTGGCCGAGCTCCAGGCGGTCAGCACCCGGGCGGGCGTGTGCCTGAAGGCGGCGGAGGACCCGCGCATCACCCCGGTCGGGCGGGTGCTGCGGCGCCTCTCCCTCGACGAGCTGCCGCAGCTCCTCAACGTGCTGGCGGGCGAGATGTCGATCATCGGCCCGCGCCCGGCCCTGCCGCGGGAAGTGGCGGCCTATGCCGCGCCGGCGCGGGAGCGCCTCGCCACCCGGCCGGGCCTCACCGGGCTGTGGCAGGTGTCCGGACGGGCCGATATCGGCTTCGACCGGATGGTGACCATGGACGTCGCCTAT
Organism: Hyphomicrobiales bacterium; assembly: GCA_038242345.1. Lineage (GTDB taxonomy): Bacteria > Pseudomonadota > Alphaproteobacteria > Rhizobiales > Segnochrobactraceae > JBBSSF01. The sequence goes on along the minus strand of JBBSSF010000143.1, from coordinate 2,123 downwards.
GGCCGCTCGCGCTCCCTCGTCCTCGACGTTGCGCTGCTGGCGCTGACGCTGCGCGCCGTCTTCGGCGGCCGCGGCGCCTACTGAGACCAGGCGCTAAGGTGCGGTCAGCACTTCGTGCGGCGGGTATAATATCCGGACCGGGGCACCAGCGGGCGCCCCGGTCCGGCCGTCCTCAGCCTTTCGGGCGTCCTCAGCCCTTGTCGCCCTGGGCGCTCGCCGCCTGCTCCAGCATGCGGATGTCCTCGTCGCTCAGCTTCGGCCGCTGGATGTCGAGGGTGATCTTCCCGATCCGGCCGTTGAAGGTGAACGGGGGCAGATAGTCCCGGTCGTCGACGCCGGTCAGGGTGTCGGAGCCGATGTCCTGGCTCTCGTCCCAGGCCAGCGTGATCGGGATGGTGTGCTCCATCTTCTGGCGCGCCACTTCCTTGCCGTCGACCTTCAGCACGCCTTCCGCCGAGCGGCCGACGCCCGACAGGTTGTTGAAGGCGAAGGTGCCGAAGCCCAGCCCGTCATAGGAGAACACGAACTCCAGCCTGTGCCTGCCGGGCGAGAGCTTCTCCGGCGCTTCCCAGCGCACGCGCTTCAGATCCACGAGGTTCCAGGTGTAAACCGGCTTGCCCTTGAGGATGTAGAAGCCATGGCCGCCGAACTTGCCGCCCTGGGTGAACAGCATGCCGTTGCCGCCATCCGCGCCCACCTCGACATCGGCGACGATGCGATAGGAGGCATTCAGCAGCAGCGGCTGGGTGCCGTTCGGGTTGCCGGCCACCGGATAGCTATATTCAAAGTGGGTCCTGCCGGCGACGACGCTCGGGCGTGGCGTGACAATGCGGGTGGCCACCGAGTTGTCGAGGGGGAACACCCCGTATTTGCCCGCCTCGGCGATGAAAAGCTCCTTCATCGAGGTCAGCCTGTCCGGCATCTGCGCCGCCAGATCGCGGTTCTGCGTCCAGTCCTTGGTGAGATCGTAGAGTTCCCACTTGTAGCTGTTCATCACGTCCGGGTTCGGCACGGAGAACAGCGCCCACGGATCGACGATCGGCGTGGTATTGGCATACCAGCCATCATTGTAGATGCCGCGGTTGCCGAACATCTCGAAATACTGGACCTTGTGACGGGTCGCATCGTCGGGCCTGGCGTCCCAGGTATAGGCCATGGAGATGCCGTCCATGGGCTTCTGCTGGATGCCGTTGACGAATTTCGGCGCCGGCACGCCGGTCGCCTCCAGAAGGGTCGGCACCAGGTCGATGAAGTGGCTGAACTGGTTGCGGACGCCGCCCTTGTCGGTGATCCGCGCCGGCCACGACATCACCATGCCCTGGCGGGTGCCGCCAAAGTGGGAGGCGATCTGCTTGGTCCACTTGAAGGGCGTGTCGAAGGCCCAGGTCCAGCCCACGGCCATGTGGTTGTAGGTCTGGTCGGTGCCCCAGACATCGTAGAAATATTTCAGCTGATCGGCCACCGGCGGGGTCACGCCGTTGAACTGGGCCACCTCGTTCGGCGTGCCGATCGGCGAGCCCTCGGCGCTCGATCCGTTGTCGCCGACGATGTAGACGATCAGGGTGTTGTCGAGCTTGCCCATCCGCCGGATGGCGTCGATCACCCGGCCATTCTCATGGTCGGCATAGGCAAGATAGGCGGCATAGACATCGACCTGACGCAGGAAGAGCTTCTTCTCGTCCGCCGTCAGCTCGTCCCACTGCTTCAGGTCCTTCGGCCAGGGAGTGAGTTCCGCATCGGCCGGGATGACGCCCAGTTTCTTCTGGTTGGTGAAGATCGTCTCGCGCAGCTTGTTCCAGCCGCCATCGAAGAGATGCATCGCCGAGATCTTGTCGACCCACTCCCGGGTGGGATGATGGGGCGCATGGGTGGCCCCCGGCGCCAGATAGACGAAGAAGGGCTGCTCCGGATTGATGGAATTCAGCGTCTCGATCTGGCGGATGGCATCATCGGCCTCCGCCGTTATCAGGTTCCAGCCCGGCTTGTCCCGGAAGGGATAGATCTGGGTGGTGTCGTTGAAGAGGTTCGGCTGCCACTGGTTGGCGTCGCCGCCCATGAAGCCGTAAAAATGGTCGAAGCCGAAGATCTCGCCGGTCGGCCACTGGTCGAAGGGGCCGGCCTGG
>JBBSSF010000142.1:0-7851 GCA_038242345.1 Hyphomicrobiales bacterium | reverse complement strand
CTAGAGACGGCACGGGGTGGCGGTCTAGAGACGGTGGAAAATATGGCAAACTCCAAGGAAACCGCCCGCAAGGCGCGGTGGCGCGCGTCTCTGGAAGCGGCGGGTATCCGGCAATTGAACATCCTCGCCCATGAGAGCATTCACCCGGCCTTGCGGGAGATAGCCGAGCGGACACGGGCGGGGGAAAGCCTGCACGCGGTGATGCTGTCCATGCTCCCCCTCGGGGTGGCGCCCGGTGGCGCTGTGGAGAACGTGGCTGGTGCTGGTGATGCGGACGCCTCGTTGCCGTTGCTCCGCGAGGCCGCTCCGGCGGTGGCGGCGCCCGAGCCTGAAGCCGCCAAGGTTGCGGCTGCCGAGCGCAAGAAAGCCCGCGACCGCCTGAACGCAAGCGCCCTCCGGAGAGGCTTTTCCCTGACCATGCGCAAGGGGGCCGATCATGTGTCGCTGATACCGACGGGGGAGGCTGTTGCGGCATTCACCGGGACCGCTGTCGATGCTGCATCCTTCCTCGCGGCCTTCCCGGTGCTGAAAGGAAAATGAGCCGATGACACCTGAAACCCCGCGTAATAACGCGGCGAAAACGCGGGGGAAGCCCTTCCCGAAGGGCAATCCCGGCCGGCCGAAGGGCGCCCGCCACCGCGCCACACAGGCGGCGGAAGCTCTTCTGGATGGCGAGGCCGAAGCCCTGACCCGCAAGGCGGTGGAACTGGCGCTGGGCGGGGACGGCGCGGCGCTCCGGCTTTGCCTGGAACGGATCCTGCCCCCGCGCAAGGGCCGGGCGGTGGCGCTGGATCTGCCGCCGATCCGGGGTGCTGCCGATCTGGCCGACGCGCAAGCCGTCATTGTTGCCGCGATGGCCGATGGGGCGCTTTCCCCTGTAGAAGCCCTCGAGGCGGCGGCGGTGCTGGAAGCGGTGGGGGCCAGTCTCGAGCGGCGGGATCTGGAAGCCCGTCTGGCCGCCCTTGAAGCCCGCGGGGAGGCGAAGGCATGAAGGCGGCGATGGCGAAGCGGCTGGCGGCGCTGGAAGCGGCAGCCAAGCGGCAGGATGACCGGATCGGGCGGGAGCACCACGAATTGCCCCTGCACTTCTGGATCGTCACCGGCCATCCCCCGGGCGGCTATGACGACAGCCGCAGCATGGCCGACAACCTTGGCCGGTCCATCGGGATCGAACAGGGCCTGCACGAAGCCATGGCCGCGGACTGGCCGGGTGTCGCCGTCCGGATCAAGGATCGGTTTGTCACCCTGATGCGGGAGCGCGGCGCGGTGCTGCCGGACGACCCCGACCCGGCAGAGGTGGCCACCGATGCGAATTGGGCGATCGTGGCGGGTCTGTTCGCCGACATTCCCGAGACATTCGCCCGGACGCTGCCCTTCCCGGAACTGGCGGATTATCGGCTGTAGAGCGGAAGCGGATCCGGGTGGGCGTGTTTTAGCAGCCCTTTCTCAGCGGCCCGGCTAAAATCAACCCCTTGTCCTGTATGGGAAATATTTGGCTTTCGCAGCTTTCGCAATTTTGGCAGGGCTGGCATGGCCCCGAAGCCGTCGGCCTTCGGACTGGGAGAAGGCCGGGATGGCCGATCCAGCCCCGAACCTGTGTGGCGCTCAGGTTTACGGGAAAGGCCACAAACCCGGGAAACTCCCTCAGATATGGCCGCGCGAAAAGCTGATGCCCCCAACCGCCGGCCCCTCTCGAGGATCACCACCGCCACGGATGCGCGGATGATACGCTTGCAGAAAGGGGGGCTATGCGGGGGGCTCGCGCGGCCTTCTGTTTTCTAAGTATCTGATATTTATCAGAAAATCGAAATTGTATGGTGCGGGCGGTCGGACTCGAACCGACATATCCGTGAGGATGGCGGATTTTGAGTCCGCTGCGTCTACCAATTCCGCCACGCCCGCACGGGCGGCGCCATCCGCGGACGGGAACCGGCGGCAGGCGGAAGCCGGCCGGAGCGCACGGAAGCGACGCGCCGTTTCTGCCACGACGCACCCCTCAAAGTCCAGCACCGCACCGCCGGGTGCGGCCAACCCGGGACCCGCCGCCGCACCCGGCCCGGCGGCCGCGCCTCAGTCCTCCGCGTCCAGCGCCGGCACCAGCACCGCCGCCCCGGTCAGGCGGCCGGAGCGCAGGTCGTCCAGCGCCTCGTTGGCCTTCGACAGCGGATAGGGCACCGTCGTCGTCTTCACGCCGGCGCGTGCCGCGCGCACGAGGAAATCCTCGCCATCGGCCCGGGTCAGGTTGGCCACCGAGCGAATCACCCGTTCCCCCCACAGGTCGCGATAGGGGAAGGACGGGATGTCCGACATGTGGATGCCGCCGCACACCACGGTTCCACCCTTCATGACGTCCTTCAGCGCCCTGGGCACCAGCGGACCGACCGGGGCAAAGATCAGCGCCGCCTCCAGCGGCTCCGGCGACGGCTCGTCCGAGCCGCCGGCCCACACGCAGCCGAGGGAGCGGGCGAAGTCCTGGGCCTTGATGTCGCCCGGGCTGGTGAAGGCATAGAGCTTCCGGCCCTCGGCGACACAGAGCTGGGCGCAGATATGGGCGGCCGCGCCGAAACCATAGATGCCGAGAACCCGGGCCTCCCCCGCCATGGTCAGGGTGCGGTGGCCGATGAGGCCGGCACACATCAAGGGCGCTGCCTCGATGTCGGACCACAGATCGGGCAGCGGGAAGGCATAGGCGGCATCGGCCACCACGTGGGTGGCATAGCCGCCATCCCGGGTGTAGCCGGTGAAGCCCGGCTCATCGCACAGATTCTCCCGCCCGCCGAGACAGTAGCGGCAGTGGCCGCAGGTGTGGCCGAGCCAGGGCACGCCCACCCGTTCGCCGAGGGACAGCGTGGTGACGCCCGCGCCCAGCGCCCGCACCCGGCCGACGATCTCGTGGCCCGGGATCAGCGGCCCGTGCACATCCGGCAGCTCGCCATCCACCACATGCAGGTCCGTCCGGCAGACGGCGCAGGCCGCCACCTCCACCAGGATCTCGCCGGGCCCCGGTCGCGGTGTCGGACGCCCTTCCATCCTGAGGGGTGCCCCCGGCCTATCCAGAACCATTGCGCGCATGGCATCCTCCGTCCGCCCGATTCCGGTTGTGCGGCCAGTGTGCGACGATCCGCCGTCTGCCGCCATCGGGAGGGCTGCCCATTCCGCACCGCCCCCCTGGCGCGTCCGTCCGGGGCCGGCATCGGGAAATCCCCGCCTTGCGCCGCCGGCCCGGCGACCGCATCTCCTGAAGGGAGCCGGCGGGCGGACGGGAGAAGGCCCGGATCAACGGGCCCGGCGCGACGCGACGCGGACTTGAGAAGCGGGAGACGACGTGGACAAGAAGCAGAAAATCGCCCTCTGGTATGCCCTTGCCGCCTTCGGCCTGCTGGTCCTGTTCCAGAGCTGGTGGACCACGGCCCGCACCGTCGCCCCGCTGCCCTTCAGCGAATTCCAGAGCCTTCTGGCGCAAGGCCAGATCGCGGAAGTGAATGTCGGCCCGACCAGCCTCGACGGCCGCTTCAAGACCCCGCGCGATGGCCGGGACTATTTCACCACCAACCGGGTGGATCCGGCGCTTGCCGCCGATCTGGAAAAGGCGGGCGTCACCTTCACCGGCGTGCAGGAATCGACGCTGCTGCGCGATCTGCTGTCGTGGATCGTGCCCGTCGCCTTCTTCTTCGGCCTGTGGTTCATGGTCATCCGCCGCTTTGCCGACAAGCAGGGGCTGGGCGGCATGATGACCGTCGGCAAGTCCCGGGCGAAGGTCTATGTCGAGCGTCAGGTGGGCGTCACCTTCGATGATGTCGCCGGCGTCGACGAGGCCAAGCGCGAACTGCAGGAAATCGTCGCCTTCCTGCGCAACCCGGCGGACTACAGCCGCCTGGGCGCCCGCGCGCCCAAGGGCATCCTGCTGGTGGGGCCGCCCGGCACCGGCAAGACCCTTCTGGCGCGCGCCGTCGCCGGCGAGGCGGGCGTCGCCTTCTTCACCATTTCCGGCTCGGAATTCGTCGAGATGTTCGTGGGCGTCGGCGCCGCCCGGGTGCGCGACCTGTTCGAGCAGGCCCGCAAGGCCGCCCCCTGCATCATCTTCATCGACGAGCTGGACGCCCTCGGCCGGATGCGTGGCGCCGGCGGGCCCTATGGCGGCAACGACGAGAAGGAGCAGACCCTCAACCAGCTCCTGACCGAACTCGACGGCTTCGACCCGTCCTCGGGAATCATCCTGCTGGCCGCCACCAACCGGCCGGAAATCCTCGACCCCGCCCTGCTGCGCGCCGGCCGCTTCGACCGGCAGGTGCTGGTGGACCGTCCCGACAAGGTCGGCCGGCGCCAGATCCTCGATGTCCATGTCCGCCGCATCCGCCTCGACAGGGCGGTCGATCTCGATCAGGTGGCGGCGCTGACCCCCGGCCTCACCGGGGCGGACCTGGCCAATCTCGTCAACGAGGCGGCGCTGCTGGCCACCCGGCGCGGCGCCCAGTCGGTCACCTTCGCCGATTTCAGCGAGGCGATCGAACGGCTGGTCGCGGGTCTGGAAAAGAAGAGCCGGGTGCTGTCGCCGCCGGAGCGGACCCGGGTCGCCTTCCACGAGATGGGCCACGCCCTGGTGGCCGCCACCCTGCCCGGCGTCGATCCGGTGCAGAAGATCTCCATCATCCCCCGCGGCATCGGCGCGCTGGGCTACACCCTCCAGCGGCCGACCGAGGAACGCTTCCTGATGACGGTGGACGATCTCGCCAACCGCATCACCGTGCTGATGGGCGGACGGGCCGCCGAAATGATCCGGTTCGGCGAGATTTCCACCGGCGCGGCCGATGATCTCCAGCGCGCCACCGAGATCGCCCGGGAGATGGTGACCCGCTACGGCATGGATCCGGAGCTCGGCAACCGGGTCTATGCGCCCCCGCGCCAGACCTTTCTCGGCGCCGTCATGCCGGAGGCCCGCGAGATCTCCGAAGCCACCACCCGGGAAATCGACCTCGCCGTGCGGACCCGGGTGGAGACGGCCTTTGCCGCGGCAAAGCGGATTCTGGAGGCGCGCCGCGCCGATCTCGATGCCGGTGCGACCCTTCTCCTCACCCGGGAGGTGATTACCGCCGAGGACTTTCCGGCCCTGACGCCGAAGGCTGCACCGGCAAACCCGTGAAGCCGCGCGCCATCAGCGACTTGCGAGCTGGCAAGCCCCGTCGGCCGGCCGCAGGTCGGGCAACCGCGGAATCGCAGCCGGCAACCGGCCGGGGGCGGGGCAGTGTCCAACCCTTAAAAAAGCGTGTATGAGGGCGCGACGGATACGTTGCAGTGCGCAGCGCCGTCGGGCAGCGGCCGAGTTCCTCCGGAGGTCGTCTGTCCGTATCATTTCCCGGTCCCCGAGCATGCTCCAAGGACTCCGATATGCAGACTTCCTCCGGCCCGGGTGGCGCCAAGGCTTCCCCCGGTCTCTGGACTTTGGCACTGGGTTCTATCGGCGTCGTTTATGGCGATATCGGGACGAGCCCGCTCTATGCCTTCCGCGAAGCCCTGCACCAGGCCAATGATGACGGGATCGTCACCACCCTCGAGATCTATGGCGTTCTTTCGCTGATCCTGTGGGCGCTGTTCCTTATCGTCACCTGCAAATATGTGCTGATCCTGCTGCGGACCGACAACAATGGCGAAGGCGGCAGCCTGTCGCTGATGGCGCTTGCCCGCTCGGCCATGGGTCCCAATGCGCGCTTCGTCGTCGCCCTCGGCATCATCGCGGCCGCCCTGTTCTATGGCGACGCGATCATCACGCCGGCCATTTCCGTGCTCTCGGCCATCGAGGGCATGAAGCTCATCACCGCCGAATTCGATCCCTATGTGCTGCCGCTGACGGTCGTCATCATCATCGCCCTGTTCGCCGCCCAGTCGAGCGGCACGGCGCGCATGGCGACCTTCTTCGGGCCGATCACCCTCGTCTGGTTCATCACCATGGCGGTGGCGGGCCTCGCCCATCTGGTGAAGCAGCCCCAGGTAATCATGGCCATCAACCCGGTCTACGGGGTGGAGTTCCTGGCCCAGCACGGCAAGGCGGGCCGTCTGGTGCTGGGCGCGGTGTTCCTGGCCGTCACCGGCGCGGAAGCCCTCTATACCGATCTCGGCCATTTCGGCCGCGACCCGATCCGGCTCGCCTGGCTGTTCGTGGTGTTCCCGGCGCTGGCCCTCAACTATCTGGGCCAGGGCGCGCTGGTGCTCTCCAATCCGGAGGCGATGGAAAATCCGTTCTACCGGCTGTTCCCCGGCTGGCTGCTGATTCCGGCGGTGATTCTGGCAACCCTTGCCACCGTGATCGCCGGTCAGGCCGTCATCACCGGCGCCTATTCGATCACCCGGCAGGCGATCCAGCTCGGCTTCTTCCCGCGTCTGGAAGTGCGCCACACCTCGGAGGCCCATTCCGGCCAGATCTACATGCCCCAGGTGAACGGCTCGCTGATGCTGGGCGTGCTGTTCCTGGTGCTGGTGTTCGAAAGCTCCGACCGGCTGGCCAACGCCTATGGCATCGCGGTGACCGGAACCATGTGCGTGACGGCGATCCTGGCCTTCATCGTCATCTGGAAGGTCTATCGCTGGAACCCGATCGCGGCCGCGGCGGTGATGGCGCCCTTCCTCGTCATCGACCTGTCCTTCCTCGGCGCCAACATGCTGAAGGTGCATGAAGGCGGCTGGATGCCGCTGGTTCTGGCAGCCTGCCTGATGGGCGTCATGGTCACCTGGAAGCGCGGTTCGCGCATCCTCATGGAAAAGTCGCGCAAGGGCGAGGTGCCGCTCACCGATCTCATCGCCTCGCTGGAGCGCCGTCCGCCCCACATCGTGCCCGGCACGGCGGTGTTCCTGACCAGCGATCCCGACTTCGCCCCGGCCGCGCTGCTGCACAACCTGAAGCACAACAAGGTGCTGCACGAATCGAACATCATCCTGACCATCGTCTATGGCGATCGTCCGCATGTGCCGGCCGAATCACGGGTGCTCATCGAGCCGGTGTCGGAGCGCTTCATGCGCATCACCATGAAATTCGGCTACATGGACGCCCCGAACGTGCCGGAAGGGCTGGCACTGGCGCGCAAGGCGGGTGTGAAGTTCGACATCATGTCGACCTCCTTCTTCCTGTCGCGCCGCTCCATCAAGCCGGGCACCGGCTCGGGCCTGACCGGCTGGCAGCACAAGCTGTTCATCGGCCTCACCCGCAACGCCAACGATGCCACGGACTTCTTCATGATCCCGACCAGCCGGGTGGTGGAAGTGGGCACCCAGATCACCGTCTAGGAGGCTTCCTTCCCGCAGCGGCGGCCCAGGCCGCCCGCGGCGGAAGAGGCATCCGGACCCCGGCAGGACCGGAGCAGACAGAAGGGGAGATCCCGCCGGGATCTCCCCTTTTTCATGCCCGGAGCGCCAGACGCGGCCCCAGGAAAAGCTGGACGGGACACGGCACTCGCATCTGCCGTGGAGGCAAGAAAGAAGCCGCGACCGACGGGCGAAGGCATCGGGAGCACGGGCTTCAGGAGCATCCGGCGTGATCGCCCGGCGAGGCTCCCCGCGCGGGCTCCACCCACCCCCGCGGGATCCCGCCGTTCCCCCCCAGCGGGAAAGTCCTGCCCCTCATACCTGGCACGCAAGTGCCGACCGCCCCCACGCGCCTGAAGAACACCGGATTTCCCACATGCTCCAAGGACATGAGAAATCCGTACCGGAATGCCAAAGGATCCCTTGGTATCGCGCGACACACAGAAAGGGCCGCCGGGATGATCCCGACGGCCCCTTGTCGATCAGCGATGTCCGTCCGCTGCCGACCGTCAGGCCAGCGCGGATCCAGCGGACAATCAGCCCACCTTGAAGTCCTTG
>JBBSSF010000141.1:0-7977 GCA_038242345.1 Hyphomicrobiales bacterium | reverse complement strand
TCGGCCGCCGAGCCGGCGCCGCCCCTGGTGGTGGATGCGGCCTCCTTCACCGGGTCCCTCGATTTCGCCCGGCGCCAGTTCCACATGGACCGCATCCATGTGACCGTCGACAAGGCGACGGCGGACATGAGCGTCGCCCTGAACTTCCAGCCGGTGGAGCCGCGGCTGATCTTCGACATGACGGTGTCGCCGGTGGATCTGGCGGTCGTCTACCGGCTGTGGCCGCCCTATCTGGTGACGCCGGCGCGGCAGTATCTGGTGCAGAACCTGACGGCGGGACAGGTCGGCAAGGCCCATCTCCATGCCGTCTCCGGCCCGGCCGAGTTCGACCGCGATCCCGTCACCCACAGCACCTTTCCCGACCGGGTGCGGGCGCAGGTGTCGATCAGCGGCGGCCGGCTGACGCTGCCCGGGGCCTGGCCGAAGCTCGTCGACGCGGCGGCGGATGTCTCCTTCGTGGACGACCATCTCGCAATCGCCATCACCGGCGGCCAGCTCGGCTCCGGCAGCGACCCGTCGATCGGCATCCGCTCGGCCGCTCTCGACATCCCCAACATGCGCGACCCCTCGCTGACCGGCAGCGTGAGCGGCCAGCTTGCCGGCCCGGCCGCGCCGATGGCGGCGCTGGCCGATGTGCCGCCCCTCAACGCCCTTTCGTCGGCGGGGCTCAATCCGGCCGATCTCAGCGGCTCGGTCGTCGCCAGCTTCCAGCTCGACGGGCCGCTGGGGGCCTCGGCCGATCCGCGCCTGCTCGACTGGCATGTGGATGCCACCGTCACCGACGGTGCCTCCAGCGTGCCGATCGCCGGGGCGAAACTTTCCAACGCGGCGCTTTCCATCTCCGTCGACCGGGCCCGGGTGACCATCACCGGCCGGGCGCGGATGGATGGCTTCGACATCTCCGTCGACCTGTCACGGCCCTTCGGCAATCAGGAGGGCGGGCGCAACACCGTCCGCTTCGTGCTGACCGATGCCGAGCGCAAGCGCCGCGGCTGGGGCTTCGATGACGTGCTGTCCGGCCCGGTGCCGGTGGAGGTGGAGGCCAATCCGGGCCAGCCCATGCAGGTGACGGCCGATCTCGCCAAGGCGAAGCTGTCCCTGCCCATCGTCGGCTGGAGCAAGGCGGCCGGTGTGCCGGCCAGCGCCCGGCTTGCCATCGACATGCGGCCCGACCAGATCCTGCTGCGCGATGTCGCCATCACCTCGGACGGGGTGGACGTGCGCGGCAGCGGCGTGCTGGAGCGGGACGGGCGGCTGAAGTCGGCGGATTTCAGCCAGATCGCCCTTCGCCCGGGGGATGATGCGCGCGTGCGCATCCAGACCCGGGAGGGCGGCGGCTACCGGATGGCGGTGACTGCCACGGCCCTCGACGCCCGCGGCCTGATCGCCGCGGCGCGCCGGCCGTCGGCAGCCGGAGCATCCGCCGGTGGCGACCAGACGGCCATCGACATCTCCGCCACCGTCCAGCGGCTGCGCGGCTTCAACTCCGAGACCTTCAACGGCGTGACCCTCACCGCCTTTGCGACCGGCCCCAAGGTGCAGCGCCTGTCTCTCGACGGCAGCCTCGATGGCGGCGCGGCGGTCTCGGCCTCGGTGCAGCCGGACCAGTCCCAGCGGGTGGTGTCGCTGGCGGCCCGGGATGCCGGCGCGCTCCTGCGCTTCCTCGACATCTATCGCTGGATGCAGGGCGGGGATGGTCGCATCGCCGCCCGCATCGACACCGCCGGCCGGGCCTCGGGCACCGCCATCGTCAGCAATTTCGGCATTGCCGAGGATCCGGCGATGACCAGCATCCTGAAGCGGACCACGGATCAGGGCGCGGTGGTGCTGCCGAAGGGCGACGCCTCCCATTTCGACCAGATGAATGTCCGTTTCGATCTCGCCGGCCCGACCCTCACCATCCGCGAGGCGACCCTGCGCGGGCCGGTGTCCGGCGGCAACGCCTCCGGCGCCATCGACCTGTCCCGGGGCACGGTGGCGATGTCGGGCACTTTCATTCCGCTCTATGCGATCAACAACCTGTTCGGCCGCATCCCGCTCGTCGGCCGCATCATCGGCGATGGCAGCGGCGGCGGCCTGATCGGCGTCACCTTCCGCATCTCCGGCCCGGTCGACAAGCCGCAGGTGTCGTTCAACCCGGTCTCGGCCGTCACCCCGGGCATCTTCCGCACGGTGTTCGAGTACGGCAACTGAGGCCGGAGGGTCCTTTTCAAGGATCCCTGGCGCGAGATGGATCCCCCGCATCGCCCGGCCGGGCCATGCGGGGGGAAGGGCTCACTTCTTCTCGTAGAGGCTCTTCGGGTCGACCCGCGGCATGTCGTCGAGGAAGGCGAGCGCCGGAGAGTCCGACCCGAGCGGCACCGAGCGGTAGAAGCAGGAGCGCCGGCCGGTGTGGCAGCTGACCCCGGCGCCCTCGACGCGCACCTTCAGCCACACGGCATCCTGATCGCAGTCGACCCGGAGCTCCGAGACCTTCAGCACGGTGCCGGAGGTGGCGCCCTTGTGCCACAGCTCGCCGCGGGACCGGCTCCAGAACCAGCCTTCGGCGGTCTCGATGGTGCGCTTCAGCGCCTCGGCATTCATGTGCGCGACCATCAGCAGCTCGCCATCATCGGCATCGGTGACGATGGCTGTCACCAGCCCGTCGCGGGCGAAGCGCGGGGTGAGGGCGGCACCTTCCTCCAGCTGGGCCTTGGGGCCGGGCGGGGCGAACAGGATCTCGGCGGACATGGATCGGTTCCGGTCTGGGGCGGGCGAGGGGCGTCAGCGGCGCCCGTCGCGGATCTGGGTGAGGAAGCGGACCTGCTCGGCGGGCTGATCCCGGAAGCGGCCGGTGAAGCGGGTGGTGATGGTGGTGGCGCCGGCCTTGGCGACCCCGCGCATCGACATGCACAGATGCTCCGCCTCCACCATCACCGCGATGCCCTTCGGCTTCAGCGCAGCTTCCAGAGCGGTGGCGATCTCGGCGGTCATGGTCTCCTGGGTCTGGAGCCGGCGGGCATAGACCTCGACCAGACGGGCGAGCTTCGACAGGCCGACCACGCCGCCGGCCGGGAAATAGGCGATGTGGGCGCGGCCGAGGAAGGGCACCATGTGGTGCTCGCAATGGGAGGCGAAGGGAATGTCCTTCACCAGCACCATGTCGTCATAGCCGGCGACCTCCTCGAACACCCGGTCGAGCACGTCGGCGGGGTCGGTGTCATAGCCGGCAAACAGCTCCTCATAGGCCCGCACCACGCGCTTCGGCGTGTCGAGGAGGCCTTCGCGGGCGGGATTGTCGCCGGCCCAGGCGATCAGCGTCCGGACCGCCGCTTCGGCTTCGGCCCGGGTGGGGCGGCCGGTTTCGCCTGCGGAAACGGGGGTTGCGGTTTCGGGGCGGTCGTTGACAACGGCGTCCATGTGCACCTCCCGTCGGGACCGGCCGGCCGCTTGCCGGGCGCCGGTCCTGACGTCACGCCTATCACGCCGCCCGGGGGGAGGGCGGCTTGCCGGGGGATTCCGGCGGGTCGTCCCGCACCGACGGATCGGCGTCCCCACGCCGGTGCAGGTCGGGTCTTCAGATGACCCCTGTCCGATGCCATATAGGGAGCGGATCATTCCGCCGTAAAGAGCGGCCGGAGCGGAGGCCCTTCCATCCGATGGACGACATCTATTCCACCCGCATCCTGGAGTTCGCCGGCAACATCCCGCGGCTCGGCCGGCTGGCCCGTCCCGATGGCACGGCGACCGCCCATTCGCGTCTCTGCGGCTCCACCGTCACCGTCGATGTGGCGCTCGACGGCGAGACGGTGACCGATTTCGCCCACGAGGTCCGCGCCTGCGCCCTCGGGCAGGCGTCGTCTGCCATCATGGCCCATCATGTGGTGGGCGCCACGGTGCCGGAGCTGAAGGCGCTGAAGGAGCGGATGCGCGCCATGCTGAAGGAGAACGGCCCGCCGCCCGATGGCCGCTGGGCCGATCTCGCCTTCATGGAGCCGGTGCGCGACTATCGCGCCCGTCATGCCTCGACCCTGCTGACCTTCGAGGCGGTGGTGGAAGCGTGCGAGAAGGCGCTGGTCGCCCGGTCCGCGCCGCGGGTGGCGATGTGAGTTCCGATCACGCCCCGGGTTGCGACTGTGGCGGCCACCCGCCGGCGCCGGCCGATGCGCCGCCGCCGGGGATCGCCGCCCGCATCGGCATCGGCTTCATCCGGGTCTATCGCTACAGCCTCTCGGCCGTCATGGGCCGGCAGTGCCGGCACCTGCCCACCTGTTCCGATTATGGCGAGACCGCCATCCGCCGCTTCGGCCTGTGGTATGGCGGCTGGATGACGCTCGCCCGGATTCTCCGCTGCAACCCGTTCGGCTCCTCGGGCTTCGATCCGGTGCCGGAGACCCTGCCGGACGACGTGACGCCCGCCACCCCGTGGCGCGCGGCGCAGTGGACCGGCGCCCATATCGACCCGGCGACCCGGCTCGATCGCTGAACGCCTCCCGACGCGGTGCATCTGGTGCGGCCCGGCGGAAAAGGGGAAGGATTTGTTCCCCCGGTCCGGGAAATCGGCTTAGATGGCCTCGTGCCCGCGCCTCCCCGCGGGCCATCCTGCCTCTCAAGGGCCGTCCGGTTCCGCCTCCCGACCGTCCGGCTCCGTCCCGATCCGTGCGGCTGCCCGGCGCCATGCGCCGGCGGCTGCCGTCCTCATGAGGTCCGCCATGGCTGATGCCGTCTCCCGCACGCCCGATCATCCGGTGCTGCCGCTTTTCGTCGAGCGCTGGTCGCCGCGCGCCTTCTCCGGCGAACCGATCCCGGATGCCGTGCTGTTCTCCCTGTTCGAGGCCGCGCGCTGGGCGCCCTCGGCCTATAATTCCCAGCCGTGGCGCTTCATCTATGCCAGGGCCGGCACGCCCGAGTGGCAGCCGCTGTTCGATCTGCTGGTGCCGTTCAATCAGGGCTGGGGCGCGAAGGCCTCGGCCCTCGTGCTGGTGCTCTCGAAGAGCACCTTCTCGCCGGCGCCGGGCAAGGAGCAGGAGAGCGGCACCCACGCCTTCGATACGGGCGCGGCCTGGGCGAATCTGGCGCTTCAGGCCCATGCGCTCGGCTGGTTCGCCCATGCCGCCTCGGGCTTCGACCATGACAAGGCGCGCGCGACCTACACCCTCCCGGCCGATGTCCATCCGATCGCGGTGGTTCTGATCGGCCGTCAGGGCGATCCGGCCAGCCTGCCCGAGGCGCTGCAGGCCCGAGAGACGCCGAGCCCGCGCAAGCCCCTCGGCGATCTCGTCGCCGAAGGCCGCTATCCGGTGTGATTTCCGGGCTCCGGGCGGGGAAAATCCTCTCCGTCCGGGGTCATCTCCTTGACCGCGCCGGAATTGGGCGCGATACCGCGGCGCAACGCCGGTTCCGGATCCGCGGGCATTGGTTGGCCCGGATGCACCGGAGGCGGCGCCCGATGCGGACTTTAATCCTGAAGACCCGCTTACCTGCATTCGTCGGCAGCGAGTGAGCCGGAGACCGATATGATCCATGTGACCTTCCCCGATGGCGCCGAGCGCGCCTTTGAGTCCGGCGTGACCGGGCGCGAGATCGCCCGCTCCATCTCCAAGTCGCTGGAGAAGAAGGCGATCGCCATCGTCCGCAATGGCGTGCTGTCCGACCTCTCGGACCCCATCGAGGCGAATGCGTCGATCGAGATCGTCACCCGGGACGATGCCCGCGCCGTCGAGATGATCCGGCATGACGCCGCCCATGTGCTCGCCCAGGCCGTGCAGGAGCTTTATCCCGGCACCCAGGTGACCATCGGCCCGGTGATCGAGAACGGTTTCTATTACGATTTCTATCGCAACGAGCCCTTCACCCTCGATGACCTTCCGAAGATCGAGGAGAAGATGCGCGAGATCGTGGCGCGCAATCTGCCGTTCCAGAAGGAAGTCTGGGACCGCAACGCCGCCCGCGACCTGTTCGCCGAAATCGGCGAGGCGTTCAAGGTGCAGCTCGTCGATGCGATCCCCGAGCATGAGCAGGTGAAGATCTACCGGCAGGGCGAGTGGTTCGACCTCTGCCGCGGGCCGCACATGGTCTCCACCGGCCAGATCGGCACCGCCTTCAAGCTGATGAAGGTGGCCGGCGCCTACTGGCGCGGCGACAGCAACAATCCGATGCTGTCGCGCATCTACGGCACTGCCTGGGCCACCAAGGAAGATCTCGACCGCTATCTCCACATGCTGGAGGAAGCCGAGAAGCGCGATCATCGCCGCCTCGGGCGCGAGATGGACCTGTTCCACTTCCAGGAGGAAGGGCCGGGCGTCGTCTTCTGGCATCCGAATGGCTGGACCCTGTTCCAGGAACTCGTCTCCTACATGCGCCGCCGGCTCGCCGCCGACTATCGCGAGGTCAACGGTCCGCAGGTGCTCGACAAGTCCCTGTGGGAGACCTCCGGTCACTGGGGCTGGTACAAGGAGAACATGTTCGCCGTCCGCTCGGCCGGCGACGATACCGAGGACGAGCGCGTCTTCGCCTTGAAGCCGATGAACTGCCCGGGCCATGTGCAGATCTTCAAGCACGGCCTGAAGAGCTACCGCGATCTGCCGATGCGGCTGGCCGAGTTCGGCATGGTGCATCGCTATGAGGCCTCCGGCGCCATGCACGGGCTGCTGCGCGTGCGCGGCTTCACCCAGGATGATGCGCACATCTTCTGCACCGAAGAGCAGCTTGCCGAAGAGTGCCTGAAGATCAATGACCTGATCCTCTCCACCTATGCCGATTTCGGCTTCTCCGAGATCGTGGTGAAGCTCTCCACCCGGCCGGAAAAGCGGGTGGGCTCGGATGATCTGTGGGATCATGCCGAAGACGTGATGGGCCGGGTGCTGCAGGAGATTGCCGCCAAGTCCGATGGCAAGATCAAGATCGCCATCAACCCGGGCGAAGGCGCCTTCTACGGCCCGAAGTTCGAATATGTGCTGCGCGATGCCATCGGCCGGGACTGGCAGTGCGGCACCACCCAGGTGGACTTCAACCTGCCGGAGCGCTTCGGCGCCTTCTATATCGACCAGGACGGACAGAAGAAGGCCCCGGTGATGGTGCATCGGGCCATCTGTGGCTCCATGGAGCGTTTCCTCGGCATCCTCATCGAGAACTTTGCCGGTCATTTCCCGCTCTGGCTCGCCCCCACCCAGGTGATGGTGACCACCATCACCTCGGATGCCGATGACTATGCGGCGCAGGTGCTGGCGCAACTGAAGGATGCCGGCATCCGCGCCGAGATCGACCTGCGCAACGAGAAGATCAACTACAAGGTCCGCGAGCACTCGCTGTCCAAGATCCCGGTGATCCTCGTCTGCGGCAAGCGCGAGGCCGAGGAGGCGACCGTCAACATCCGCCGGCTCGGCTCGCGCGATCAGGCGGTGAAGCCGCTCGGCGAGGCGGTGGCCGCGCTGGTGGCCGAAGCCATCCCGCCGGACATCGTCCGTCGCGAGGCCGCCCGGGCTGCCCGGGCCGCCGCCGTGCCGGCCTGAGCGTCCACCGCGCCTGATACCAAAGATCCTTGAAAAGGACTCTTTGGTATTCCGATGCAGATTTCCCATGTCCCTGGGGCATATGGGAAATCTGCTGATCTTCAGGCGCTAAGGTGCGGTCAGCACTTCGTGCGCCTGGTATGAATATGCTCCGGGAAGCCCTCCGTCCTCCGCGACGGAGGGCTTTTTTCATGTCTGCCCCGGGGATCGCAAGAGCCGCGGGGGCCGGGCGTTTCCGTCGTGGGTTGCGCCGCTCTATGGAGGAGAAGTTGCGGCTTCGGATCGCCAGGCTCTGGATTCCCGTCGGACGTCTGCCTAGTCTCGGGGCGCGCGGGGGGGCTCCCCCCGGGAGTGGATGGAGAAGGCCGATGCAGACCCGCACGATCGACGCGACCCGGTACCGCGGCGCCGAGCTCGTCGACACCCCGCTTCTCAACAAGGCCGACGCCTTCACGGCCGCGGAGCGTGATGCCTTCCATCTGCATGG
>JBBSSF010000140.1:0-7997 GCA_038242345.1 Hyphomicrobiales bacterium | reverse complement strand
GTGCCGTCCGCCGTCCAGAGGACGGCGACGGTGGCCGCGTCGGACACGTCCGTGAAGCTGACCTCTGCCCGCAGCCGGTACAGGGTCAGCCGCTTCAGGAGATCGGCCAGCGCCGGGCGCGGCAGGTCGAGAAGGATGCCGTCCCGGGTCGGAAAGAGGAAGAAGTCGGCGAGGATCTTGCCCTGGGGCGAGAGCAGCGCGGCAAAGCCGGCGCTGCCTTCGGGGATCTCCGAGGCCTCAATGGTCACCAGCCGGTCGAGGAGGGCCGGCGCGTCGGCTCCCGACAGCCGCAGCAGGCCGCGGCCGGAGAGGAAGGCAGCAGACGGAGCGGACATCGCGGCGGCTCCGCTCAGCCTTCGGCCGGGCGCGGGCCGGCGGCCAGGCGCTGGATCAGCGGCCCGTCGGCGCGGATCTCGGTCAGAAGCCGCGCGGTCGCCTCGATCGCCTCGTCAAGCATCGCCTCGGTGTGGGCCGCGGTGATGAAGAAGCGCAGCCGGGCGCTCTTCTCGGCAACGGCCGGGAAGATGATCGGCGCGGCATTGATGCCGACTTCCAGCAGGCGGCTGGAGAGGAGGGCGGCGGTGATCGAATCACCCACCACCACGGGCACCACGGCGTGCCCGGTGCTCGACCCGGTATCGAGGCCGGCGGCTTTGGCACGGGTGAGGAAATATTGTCCGTTGGCCACCAGCCGGGCGACCCGCTCCGGCTCGCGCGCCATGATCTCCAGGCAGGCGAGGGCGGCGCCGGCCACCGGCGGCGGCATGCCGACGGAATAGACGAAGCCGGGAGCGTTGATCTTCAGGAACTCGCACAGCGCCGAGGTGCCGGCGATATAGCCGCCGCAGCCGCACAGCGTCTTGGACAGCGTGCCCATCCAGATCTCGACCTCGGTCGGATCCACGCCGAAATGTTCGGCCAGCCCGCGGCCGGTGGCGCCGAGCACGCCCAGCGCATGGGCCTCGTCCACCATCAGCCAGGCGCCGAAGCGGCGCTTGAGGGCCACCAGACGCGGCAGGTCCGGCAGGTCGCCGTCCATGGAGTAGACGCCCTCCACCACGATCAGCGTGCGCTCGAAGCGGCCGCGGCTCTGGGAGAGCAGGCCTTCGAGGGCATCGAGATCATTGTGGGGGAACATCAGCCGGGTGGCACCGGCATGGCGCACGCCTTCCACCACGGAATTGTGGATGAGGGCGTCGCAGATGACGAGGTCCTTCGGCCCCATGAGGGTGCCGATGGCGTTCACGTTGGTGGCGTGGCCGCTGACGAACACCACCGCATCCTCGACGCCGGTGGCGCGGGCGAGCGCCGCTTCCAGCTGGCGATGGATCGGCCGTTCGCCGGCGACGACCCGGCTGGCGGACACCGAGGTGCCATAGAGGTCGATGGCAGCCTTGGCGGCGGCCACCACTTCCGGATGACCGTTCAGCCCGAGATAGTCATAGGAGCCGAAATTGATGAACTTGCGTCCGTCGATCTCGGTGGTGGCTCCGGCGCGGGCGTCATGGGCGCGGAAGAAGGGGTTGGCGATGCCGATCAGGTCCGCCGCCGCGCGCTGCATCCGGATCTGGCGGAACAGCGGCAGGGTGGAGAAGTCGAACGCCTTCTCGCCGGTTTCCGCGGCCGGACGGGCGGGGGCCGGTTCGGGCCGTCGCTCCTGGACGGCCCGGCGGGAAGCCCGCACATCCGCCAGCAGCTGGTCCTTGGCGCTGCCCGTCAGTCCTGCGATTCCACGCGGTGTGGTCATTCGAGAATGTTCCTGATCCGCCGGCTCCGCTCCTCGACGATTTCCACGACCTCGATGGTGGCCGCTTCCGACGTCTCGTCACCGGCAACGACATGGGCCTTGGCGAGCTGCTCCGCCTCGGCGGACAGCCCGGTCTCGACCTGTTCGCCGGTGACACGGGCCAGCACCCGGTTGGCGATATCCGTCAGGGTCGCACCGTTGGCGAGCGACATCAACGGAATCTCGACACCGAGCCGCTGTTCGGCGGCGATGCGGAGTTCCAGCGCCAGCAGGGAATCCATGCCGATGGCGGCCAGCGGCTTGTGGCGGTCGATCTCCTCGGCCGGCAGGCGCAGGATGCGGCTGATCTCGTTGGCCAGAAGCTGGGAGATCAGGTCCACCGACTCGGACCGGCCGAGGCCGGCGAGGCGTTCCTTCAGGTCGACGCCGGCTTCGGCACCTTCCTCGTCCGCATCGGCCTCCGGCAGCTCGGCGGCAAGCGGGGTCGCGAGCAGCACGAGGTCCTTGCGCGCCGCGCGCCAGTCGATCCGGCCGAAGCCGACGGCGGCTTCCGCCACCGGCAGGTCGCCGCGTTCGAGAAGAGCCATCAGCCCGTCCAGCGCATCGGAAGCATCGAGCGCGCTGCGGCCGAGCTTGCGCGACAGCAGGTCGTTCACCTGGGCATTGCGGGCCAGATAGCCCGCGCCCGAGATGGCGCCCCAGGCGACGGTGAGCGCCGGCAGGCCGGCGGCGCGGCGACGGCGCGCCACGGCCTCCAGATAGGCGTTCGCCGCCACATAGTTGGCCTGGCCGGGATTGCCGACGAGGGTGGTCGCCGAGGAATAGAGGACGAAGAAGTCCAGCTCCCGGCCGCGGGTGGCGGCATCCAGCGCCTCGGTGCCGGCGAGCTTGGGCGCCAGCACCTTGCCGATGCGCTCGGCATCCAGATTGGCCAGCAGCGCATCGTCCAGCACCATGGCGGTGTGGAGCACGCCCTTCAGGGCCGGCCCGTTCGCCTCGATGTCGTCGATCAGGCTCGCGACCGAGACCGGATCCACGAGGTCGACCCGGGCGACCCGGACCTTGACCCCCTGGGCGGCCAGACGGCGGATGTCGGCTGCCACCGCATCGGAGACCGTGCCGCGCCGGCTCGCCACCACGATGTGGCGGGCGCCGCGGGCCGCCAGACGCTTGGCCGCCTCGAAGCCGAAGCCGCCCGTGCCGCCGGCCACCAGATAACTGGCATCGGCCGTGAGCAGCGGCGCGGCGCGGGCCGGCACGGCCGCCGGCACCGCCGGTGGTGTAATCACGATCTTGCCGACATGGCCGGACTGCTGCATCAGCCGGAAGGCTTCCGCCACCGCATCCGACGGGAACAGCCGGTAGGGCAGGGCCGAGAACACGCCCTCCGCGAAGAGCCGCGCCAGCTCCGTGAACAGGCGTTCCGCCAGCGGACGCCGGTGGGACAGCAGCTGGTCGGCGTCGATGCCGAAATAGGACAGGTTCTGCCGGAACGGCCGCAGGGCGATGCGCGAGTTGGCGTAGAAGTCGCGCTTGCCGAGTTCCAGGAACCGGCCGAAGGGCTTCAGCACCTCCAGGCTCGCTTCCATGGCCTCGCCGGCGAGCGAGTTGAGCACCACGTCGATGCCCGCACCGCCGGTCAGCGCCCGAACGTCGTCGGCAAAGGCCAGCGAGCGCGAATCGACCACATGATCGGCGCCGAGCGCCGTCAGCAGCGCCCGCTTGTCCGGCGAGCCGGCCGAGGCGATCACCGTCGCGCCCCGCCACTTGGCGATCTGGAGCGCGGCAAGACCCACGCCACCCGCGCCGCCATGGATCAGGATGCATTCGCCTTCCGCAAGGTCGGCAAGCTGCACCAGGGCATAATAGGCGGTGAGGAAGGCCACCGGCACGGTGGCGGCCGCCTCCGGCGACAGATGGTCCGGCACCGGCGCGGCGGCCTGTTCGGACACCGTCACATGGCTGGCACAGCAGGCCGGGGCGAACATCATCACCCGCTGGCCGACCTGATAGCGATGGGCCGACGGACCCGTGCGCACCACGGTGCCGGCGCACTCCATGCCGAGCGTCGGGCCGGCGAAGCCGTCCTCCAGAGCCTCATGGGGCAGGAGACCCAGCGCCCACATCACGTCGCGGAAGTTGAGGCCGGAGGCCTCCACCACGATCTCGATCTCGTCGCCTTCCGGTGCGCGCCGCGCCACCGGCTGCCAGCCGAGGGCATCGAGCACGCCCGGACGGCCGATGGCCAGCGTCGCCGCCGGTTCGGCACCGGCCGGCGCCCGCGGGGTGAGCACGCCGCCGCGCACGATGCGCAGGCCGGCGCGGCCGCCGGCATCGAGCAGCAGCTCGTGTTCGGCACCGGGCGCGCGGATCTCGGCGGCCAGCCGTTCGGCCGCGACCGTCAGACCCAGCTCCGGCGCGGCGTCGAGCTGACGGATGTCGAGGCCGGGCATCTCGTTGGCGGCCACCCGCAGGAAGCCCCAGACGGCGGCCGAATCGGCCCGGCTCTCGCCGGTGCCGCTGAGGGACTGCATGGCCCCCGGCGAGACGGCCCACAGCCGGACCCGCCGGTCGCCAAGGCGCATGCCGAGCCGGCGCAGCCGCTCCAGCGTGGTGGTGAGGCCGGGCAGCGGCGCACCGTCGGCCTCAAGGCCGGTGGCAACGAACACCAGATCGCCGGCGCCGCGGGCGGCCAGCAGGGCCTCGAAGGCCGCCATCTCGTCAGCGGTCGCCTCGCCATCAAGGCCGATCTCGGCCTCGGCGCCGCTGGTGCGGGTGGCCGGGCCGATGAGGACCGGACGCTCCAGCGGACCGAAGGCCGCCGCCAGCGTATCGGCCAGCACGCGGGCCGGGCCATCGGCCGGGGCAAGGATCAGCGGGGCCGCTGCCGGCTGGGCGTCCGGCCGGACGACGATATCGGCGCGGCGGCGGGCCGAGAGCAGGAAGGCCTCGGTCTCGTCGCTGGAAAGCGCCTGGGTGGCGATATCGGCCAGACCGGCGGAGAGGAGGGCGCGGCCCCATTCGGTCGCCGTCGCCGGAGCGCCGGTCGGATGGGACATGTCGAGGGAGCGGCGCCACCAGGGTTCGGTCACGCCCTCAAGGGCGTCCAGCACCAGGGACGGGGCCGGCTCGGCCGCGATCAGGCCACCGCCGGGGGCGAGCGCCGCCGTGATGGTCTCCAGGCTGCCGCCGGGCAGTGTCGTGAGGGCGCCGGCGGAGAAGGCCAGATCGAAGCCGTCGCTGCCGGAGAGCTCGGCGAGGGTATGGAAGCGCAGGCCGACCCGCTCGCCGGCCCGCAGCCGCGCCCGCTCGACCAGCGACTGGTCGGCATCGGCGACGGTCAGGGTGACGAAGCGCGGATCGATGAGACCGGCCAGCCGCCGGGCAAGACCCGGATCGCCGGCGCCGACCAGCAGCAGCCGCAGGGGCGCCGTGCGCGGCCAGGCGCGGATGGCCTCGGCCGCGAGATCCAGGATGGCGCGGCCCAGCGGACGTCCGGCCGGACCGCTGGTGCGCATCTGGTCGAGAAGCGTCGTCGGGAACACGGTGGCCGCCGTCGGCACCAGACCGGTGCGGAACCGCTCGGCGAGCACCTGGGGCAGGCGGGCGACCAGGGTCGCCTCGGCGATCCGGTCCGGATGCTCGGCGACCAGGGTGCGGATGATGGCGTCCAGATCCGGCGGCGTGGCGTCGGTCAGCTCCCAGCCGGCATCCGACAGGGTGATATAGCCACGCTCGTCGAGAGCATAGAGCAGCCGGGCGGCCAGCGGCTGGGCATCGGCGGCGAGCCGGCCCGAGGCCATCAGGCCATCAAGCGAGACCGGGCCGACCCCGGCGAACAGCTCCGACATGCCGCGGGCGGCGGCCGAGAGCACGGCCGCTTCGAGCAGCAGCGCGGCCTCGCCGAGATCCGGATGGCTGTCGCGGCCAAGGCCGAGACGCTCGGTCAGGGCGCGGAGCGGCCCGCCGGCAGCCGTTTCGAGGGCGGACGGGCCGCCGGCCGGGGCCAGACGGCGCGGCAGCACCTGATAGGCGAGATCGTCGGGGTCCTCGGCCTGATTGAGGAGCACCGCCTGGAAGCGCGCGTCCTCAAGGGTGGCGACCACATGGCCGGCCGCATCAAGCAGGTCGAAGGCGGCGACGAGGCTCTGCCCCGAGGCGCGGGTGACGACGACCCGGGCCTTCACCGGCGCCCGCGCGTCGGCGGCAACCCGCAGGCGGCCGAACCGGATCGGCAGCACGGCCGTGCCGGGCTTCACCAGATGGCTGTCGTCCAGAAGGGCGAACAGGCCATGGAAGCAGGCGTCGAGCAGGGTCGGATCGAGGATGAAGCCGGCGCTGGCGGTTGCCGGATCGGCCGGCGCCAGGCTGACGGAGAAGGCCGACGGACCGAGGATCTCCACCGCATGGGCGCGCCGGAACACCGGCCCGTAGCGCAGGCCGAAGCCGAGGGTGAGGGCGTAGAGCCGGTCCGCGGTGATGCGGCGGCTGGTGACGCCTTCGGCGCCGGCGGCAACCGGATGCGGCACCTTGGCCCGGGAGAGGCGGCCGCGGGCATGCAGCGTCCACGGATCGGTCGACAGCCGCGGGCGGCTTTCCACCGACACCGAGCGGTCGTCGCCATCCAGCGTCACCCGGGTTTCCCGGGTGCCGCCATCCAGAACCAGCGGGGCGACGATGTCGAAGTCCGACAGCTCGATGGCGCCTTCGCCCTGCCAGCGGCGGGCGGCGGCCAGAGCCATTTCGGCCAGACCCGCACCGGGCATGACCACGGCGTCTTCCACCCGGTGATCGCCCAGCCAGTGCAGGATCTCGGCGTCGAGATGGTTGGTCCACACCGGGATGTCGAGGCGCAGGCGCGCGCCCAGCAGCGCATGATGGCTGCCGCGCACGCTGCTGATGCCTTCCGGCGTCAGCTCGGCCCGATAGGTGCGGTTCTGCCAGGGATAGAGCGGCAGGTCGACGCCGCGCGCCACGCTGGCGCCGAAAAGGGTGGTGTCCTCCACCCGGGCGCCGGCGGCAAAGGCGGTCGCCACGATGGTGCCGACCGGATCGGCCCGGTCGCCATCATGCTTGTCGAGGCTCGGCAGGGCGCTGCCGCGCACTTCCGCCGCGCGCAGCACGTCGGTGACATAGGTGGAGAGCACCGGGCGCGGGCCGATCTCGACGAACAGCCGGTGCCCTTCGGCCGCCAGATTGCGCACCGCGGCCTCGAACTGCACCGGATCGCGGACATTGTGCCACCAGTAGCGGGCGTCCAGCGACTCGCCGGGCGCACGGGTGCCCGAGACTGTCGAGATGAACGGGATCCGCTCCGCCCGCGGGGCGATGCCGCCAAGGCTGCCCATCAGCGGCTCGCGGATGGTGTCGACCAGGGCGCAGTGGAACGGATAGTCCAGATCCAGCCGCTTCACGACGATGCGATGCTTGCGGCCATGCTTGGCGAAGGCCTCGATGGCCTCCACCGGACCGGAAATGGTCACGCTGCGCGGGCTGTTGATGGCGGCGACCGCAATCTCGGCAAAGCGCGGATCGACGGCAAGCGCCGCCCGGGTCTTCTCGGCCGAGAGCAGCACCGCGGCCATGGAACCCAGATGCCGGGTGACTTCCTGATGGGTCGAGCGGGCGTGGATGACCTTGACCGCATCGGCAAGCGTCAGCGCGCCGCAGGCCCAGGCCGCCGCGACTTCGCCGACCGAATGGCCGATGACGGCATCCGGCTTCAGCCCGCGGCCGATGAGGGCCTCGGTGAGGGCCACCTGGATGGCGAACAGCAGCGGCTGGGCGATCTCGGTGCGCGCCAGATCGCTGCTGAGGGTGTCCGACATCAGCGCCGTCTGGAGCGACCAGCCGGCCACCCGCACGAAGGCGCGGTCCACCCGGTCGAAGGACAGGCGGAAGGCACGGTCGCTCTGATAGACCGCCCGGCCCATCCCGGCCCACTGCGAGCCGTTGCCGGAGAAGGCGAACACCACCGGCGCGGCCGGGGCAACGGCCGTCGCCTCGATCAGGTTGGCAGCCTTGCGGCCGTCGGCGAGGGCGGCAAGGCCGGCCCGCTTCTCTTCCAGCGACGCGCCGAGAATCACGGCGCGGTGATCGAGACGCTGGCGCCGGTAGGCGGCGGCGTTGACGACGAGGGCCGATTCGGCCTCGCTCGCCGTCTCCAGCCGGTCGAGATAGCGCCGGGCGAGCTCGGACAGGGATTCCCGCGCCGAGGCCGACAGCACCAGCGGGGCGGCCGCATCGGGAC